>CAYWHT010000261.1:0-6459 GCA_964458135.1 uncultured Saprospiraceae bacterium
GAATTCTATCTGAAAAACACCAACGTCATCGAAGCGCTCGCCGCAGTCAATACGGTGGTCTTTGACAAGACCGGCACCCTGACGCAACGCGGTACCGGAAAGACGGGTTTCGTCGGCGCGCCCCTAAGCGGGGAAGAGATGCAACTCTTAGGGGCGTTAACCGCCCCCTCCACGCATCCCGTCAGCCAGCGCATTTTCGAGTGGCTCCAAAAGGATGGGCAGGCGCTGTCAAGCGAGCGGCTACCTTCCCCGCATAATTGGCAAGAAACCGTAGGTAAGGGCGTGCAAGCCACCGTCGGCGGGCGGGATATGCGCCTCGGCGCCCCCGGCTTTATGAACGGCGCCGCCGAGGATGCTGCACTGGAGCCCTCCGGCGTATACCTGCAGATCGACAGCAGGCTGCGGGGGTATTTTCAGCTGGATCAATCTTTCCGCCCGGGTTTGCGGCGCGTCATGGATTTCTTTCGCGGGCTGGGGCCCAACTACCTGCTTTCGGGCGATAATGATCGCGAACGCCCGCTATTGGCCCCCTACTTCAGCCAGGCGGACAATCTGCGCTTTCGCCAGAGCCCCCGCGACAAGCTGAATTTCATTAAAGAACAGCAAGGAACCGGCCATCAAGTGCTGATGCTGGGCGACGGCCTCAACGACGCCGGCGCCCTCCAACAAAGTGATGCCGGCATCGTCGTCACCGAAAACACCAACAATTTCACCCCGGCCTGCGACGGCGTCCTGCACGCTCGTCACTTCGACCGGCTGCCGCAATTTCTGCAGTTCAGCCGGCGCAGCATCCGGCTGGTGTACGGGGCTTATCTCTTTGCCCTGATGTACAATGTAATCGGATTGAGTTTTGCGGTGCAGGGCGCGCTTTCGCCCATCGTCGCAGCGATCCTGATGCCGCTGAGCTCGATAAGCATCGTGCTGTTCGGGATGCTGACCAGCAACCTGCTGGCGAGAAGAATGGGGCTTTAACCAATGGAAAGCCTTCTTTGGAAATTCTGATGCCCAAGTAAACGAAAGACCATCCAGTAAGCAGGTTACCCCCACTTACAATCAGATGACAAAAGTCATCCCCCTACTTGATAATGCTCATTCGCGCCCGTAAGTGGGGCTTCTATCTTGCGGAAAAATTGAATTTACTATGAAAATCATCTTACTGCTTATCCTGGTCAGCTTAGTCGTCGCGCTGGGATTTTTATGGGCTTTTTTGTGGGCCGTGCGAAGCGGTCAGTACGATGATGACTATACGCCCTCCATACGTATGCTCTTTGACGAGGAGACGGAAGAAACAAATAAAGAATAGAATATTTTAAAACGGTTTACCTAATGGCACAAGTAGAGAAATTTAATTACGACAACGCCATTGTCCGCAATTTCGCGATCGCGACGATTGTGTGGGGGGTCGTGGGAACGCTGGTGGGCCTCTATGCCGCCTTCCAGCTCATCTTCCCGCAGCTCAATCTCGGGATTGCCGAAACCACCTTCGGCCGCATTCGCCCGTTGCACACCAACGCGGCGATTTTTGCGTTTGTGGGCAATGGCATCTTCATGGGCGTGTACCATTCGCTGCAGCGCCTGCTCAAGACGCGCATGTATAGCAAGGCGTTGAGCAACTTTCACTTTTGGGGTTGGCAGGCCATTATTCTGGCGGCTGCTTTAACCCTGCCTTTGGGCATTACCTCCAGCCACGAATATGCCGAGCTGGAATGGCCCATCGATATCGCCATCACCCTGGTATGGGTGGCCTTTGGCATCAATATGTTCGGCACTATCCTGCGCCGCCGGGAAAATCACCTGTACGTAGCCATCTGGTTCTATATCGCTACCTGGGTTACCGTAGCGGTCCTGCACATCGGCAATAACCTGGAGGTGCCGGTCAGTCTGTGGAAAAGCTACCCCGTATTTGCGGGCGTACAGGATGCCCTGATCCAATGGTGGTACGGGCACAACGCCGTGGCTTTCTTCCTGACCACGCCTTATCTGGGGCTGATGTACTACTATCTGCCCAAAGCCGCCAACCGGCCGGTTTATTCTTACAAACTATCCATTATTCACTTTTGGGCCCTGATTTTTATTTATATCTGGGCGGGCCCGCACCACCTTTTGTATACCTCGCTTCCGGACTGGGCCCAATCGTTGGGAACCGTTTTTAGTATTATGCTGATCGCTCCTTCCTGGGGGGGCATGCTGAACGGCCTGCTGACGTTGCGCGGCGCCTGGGACCGGGTTCGACAGGATCCTATTCTGAAATTTATGGTGGTGGCGGTCACCGCCTACGGCATGGCCACCTTTGAAGGCCCGATGTTGTCCATCAAGTCGGTCAACGCCATTAGTCACTTTACCGACTGGACGATCGGCCACGTACACGTAGGCACCCTGGGCTGGAACGGCTTCCTGACCTTCGGTATCCTGTACTGGTTGATCCCGCGGATCTACCGCACCAACCTGCACTCCGTGAAGCTGGCCAACGCCCACTTCTGGATCGGCACCCTGGGCATTCTGTTTTACACCATTCCACTTTACTGGGCGGGTTGGACGCAGAGCCTGATGTGGAAGCAATTTACCCCCGACGGCTTCCTGCAGTACGGCAACTTCCTGGAAACCGTCACCCAGATCTTGCCCATGTACGCCTTGCGCGCCCTGGGCGGCACCCTGTACGTTGGTGGTCTGCTCGTGGGGGTTTACAACTTGTTCCGCACGATTCGTTCCGGTTACTTTGAAGCGGAGGAAGCGGCTCAGGCCCCGGCCCGCGAGAAGTACACGCCCCACGCCGGCGAGCACTGGCACCGCTGGATTGAGCGTCGCCCCGTGCAGATGCTGATCGGCGCCACCATCGTCATCCTGATCGGCGGCATCGTGGAGATTTTCCCGATGATGATGATTGACAAGAACGTGCCCAAAATCGAATCCGTCAAGCCTTACACCGGGCTGGAACTGCAGGGTCGCGACATCTACATCCGCGAGGGATGCGTGGGTTGCCACTCGCAAATGGTGCGCCCCTTCCGCTCCGAAACGGAACGCTACGGCGACTACTCCAAGTCGGGCGAATTTATCTACGACCGGCCCTTCCTTTGGGGTTCCAAGCGTACCGGACCGGACTTGCACCGCGTAGGGGAAAAGTATCCCGACAGCTGGCACTACAACCACATGCTCGATCCCGAGAGTATGTCACCCGGTTCCATCATGCCGCCCTATCCCTGGCTGCTGACCGATGACCTCGACAATTCGCTGCTGCCCGACAAGATCCGGGTACTGCGGATGTTAGGTACGCCATACGAGGAAGACTACGAGGAAGAAGTGATTGCCGATGCCGAGAAACAGGCTGCCGAAATCGCGGAAAGCCTGCGTCAGGATGGCATTCAGCAGGAGGAATTGGAGAATAAGGAAATCGTCGCGCTGATCGCTTACCTGCAGCGCCTGGGTACTGACATCAAGCCCAAGCCGCAGGCCGAAGCCGGCAATTAATCGATCAAAACCGAGCGGGGGCAGCGGCTATTCGCCGCCCCTGGCTTCAAAATTGAATAAGCATGTTTAAGCATATTCTCGAAGGCGCCGGAAATATTAACTGGATGGCCATCTTTGCGCTCATCACTTTCTTTTCCATCTTTTTGATCAGCGCTATTACGGTCCTGAAAAGTAAGCCGGCCCACATTAAGAAAATGTCCCATCTTCCGTTGGAGGGAGATCATCCTCAAAACGCTGAAAAAGACAGTCATGAAGAATAAGATCATTCGCTACACCCTGGCCTCCCTCCCGCTGCTCTTCCTTTCGCTTTCGGTTGCCGCCGATGCGGTCTCCGACGGAGGCGGCGCGGGCGGTGGCAACTCAAACTTTTATCAGAACTTCCTGCGCAACGGCATGCTGATCCTCTCGGGGCTGGCCATCCTCGGCGCGGTAGCCGCCCTCGTGCAGCTGCTCAACATGATGATCAAGGTGCAGCAACTCCGCATCTATCAGGAAACCGGTTTCGAAGGCTTTAAGGAAGCGGTTAAGGCGCCGAAAGAAAGCCTCTGGAAGCGCCTCTACAAGCGGGCTACCCGGGTGGCGCCCATTGAAAAAGAGAAGGACATCATGTTCGAGCACGAATACGACGGCATTCGCGAGCTCGACAACAGCTTGCCTCCCTGGTGGGTATGGATGTTTTATCTGAGCATCCTCTTCGCGGGCGTCTACATGACCTACTATCACTTCACCGGCATCGGTCTAAGCCAGGAAGAACAGTACGAGCGGGAGATGGAACGGGCTCAGGAAGCCATCCAAGCCTATAAGGAACAGCAGGCCAATGACATCGACGAGGACAACTTACCCATGATCGAAGCCGAAGACCAGATCGCCCTTGGCGAATCACTCTTCGACGCCAACTGTAAAACCTGCCACGGGCAATTCGGGGAAGGCGGCATCGGCCCCAACCTCACCGACAAGTACTGGCTCCACGGCGGCAGCATCAGCGATGTGTTCAAAACCATCAAATACGGCGTGCCCGAAAAAGGCATGATCGCCTGGAAAACCCAGATGCGGCCCGTAGACATGCACCGCGTAGCCAGCTTTATCATGACCTTGCGCGGCACCGATCCGCCCAACGCCAAGGAGCCGCAGGGCGAAATCTACCGACAGGTGCAGAACGAAGATTCCGAAGTAGATTCTACTAAGACCGAAGTAATCGGCATGCGCGAATAAACCAACTTGCGGGGTCGCTGCCGGCAATCGGCAGCGGCCCCCACAATGACAGCACCGAACCGATCACGGCATAACGCCCCATTAAAATGGAAAGAAGATCCAGTACTCCGTCTACCTTAACGATCCACCCGCATTGGTCACAATTAAACTGCTAGATTAATTATTATGAACGCCACACCACAAATAAAAGATACGGAAGCCTACCGCGATAAGATGGCCACCGTTGACGAGAAAGGCAAGCGCATCTGGGTGTATCCGAAAAAACCCAAGGGGCGCTACACGCGTGCGCGCACCTACGTTAGCTGGGTGTTGCTGGCGGTATTATTCCTCACCCCCTTCATCAAGGTAAATGGAGAACCTTTCATCATGCTCAACATTCTGGAGCGCCGCTTCATTTTGTTCGGCATTTTGTTTACGCCCCAAGATTTTCACCTCTTTGTGTTGGCCATGCTGACCTTTATGGTCTTTATCATTCTGTTTACCGTCGTCTTCGGCCGGCTGTTTTGCGGGTGGGTCTGCCCGCAAACCATTTTCATGGAGATGGTCTTTCGCAAGATCGAATACTTCATCGAAGGCGACGCCAACGCCCAGCGCAAGCTCAATAAGGCCCCCTGGACGACCGACAAGATCATCAAAAAGGCAGGCAAACAAGCCATCTTTTTTGCGATTGCCGTATTGATCGCCAACACCTTCTTGTCCTACATCATCGGCATAGACGAAGTATTCCGCATCGCCACCGAACCGATCTCCCAAAACTGGCAGGGCTTTGTCGCCATGATCGCCTTTTCGGGCGCATTCTACTTTGTCTTTTCCTACATGCGCGAACAGGTCTGTACCTCGGTTTGCCCTTACGGCCGAATGCAGGGCGTGCTGCTCGACCGCAACTCCATCGTGGTGGCTTACGACTTTGAACGGGGAGAGCCGCGGGGCAAGCTCAAAAAATCCAGGCGCTCCAAAAAGCAATCCGCCGCCAAGGGCGCCGCCGCGCAGACAGATCCCGTCAGCGCCATCGAACAAAAAGTCACGGGCTCAGCCAACAGTACGGCGCCCGGGCCCGCCGCCGAACGCCCTCTACAGATGGAAGCCAACAAACAAGGCGACTGCATCGACTGCAAACTGTGCGTACAAGTCTGCCCCACCGGCATCGACATCCGCGACGGCACCCAGCTGGAATGCATCAACTGCACCGCCTGCATGGATGCCTGCGATGAGGTGATGGACAAAATCGGCCGGGAACGCGGCCTGATCCGCTACGACAGCTACAACGGCATCGTCGAAAAGCGCAAAAAGATTTTTACGCCCCGCGTCATCGCCTACACGGGCGTACTAACCATCCTGCTGGCAGTCAACGTATTCCTGCTCAGCAACCGCACCGACGTGGAAGCCATCATCCTGCGCACCCCCGGCATGCTGTACCAAGAGGTGGATGATACCTACCTCAGCAACCTCTATAACTACCAGGTCATCAACAAGACCTCCGACGAATTTCCGCTGGAATTTCGCCTGGCCGAAGGCGCCGCCGGCCGCATCCGGCTGGTAGGTAATGTCTCCGACGCCGTGCCCGGTGAAATGGTGGAAGGCGCCTTCTTCATCGAAATGGACCGCAACGAACTGGACTCCCGCAAGAATGACGTCACCGTAGAAGTGCTTTCGGAAGGTAAAGTGATTGACCGGGTGGAGACGACTTTTCTCGGGCCGGTGAAGTGAAGGGATTTAATTTAATTTTGGATTTTGGATTTTGGATTTTGGATTTTGAATTTTGGATTTTGGATTATATCCAGC
>CAYWHT010000262.1:0-4792 GCA_964458135.1 uncultured Saprospiraceae bacterium
GCCGGGAGGTGGCGGGCGAATGCCGGGATGCGTATACGGCCCAAACCGGACAGCCGGTTGATTCCGAAACTGGTAAAACGGAATGGACGGACCGGATCTTTTTTGCCTGTTGCGATTTCGGGCGCTCCATCCGGATTGAATTGCAGGTAAGGGATGCGCAGGGCAATGAATCGTTGTGTAGCCGGACGGTAACCCCGCTCGATCGCTTGGCGCCCCGCTGTAGCGTTCGGGATACCGTGATGAGTTGTACGGATATCGATTTTGACCCGGAAGATACGGAGGCCCTGGCCAGCCGGTTCGGCGCCGCCGCGGATATCTTGCAAGTCGAAGAAAATTGTACTTACGAAATCCGGGAATCGGCGGTGTACGAAATGGACGATTGCGGGGAGGGCGTCATTCGAAGAATATTTACGGTAGTTGACGCCGGCAACCAGGAATCGGTTTGCGAACAACGAATCGAACTACGGGGCGTTGTGGCCTACGAACTCCGCTTTCCCGGCAACGCCTTAGGGGTGGATTGCTCTCAACCTCAGTTATCTGATGTGCTCGCCTCGGATCTGGGATGCAACCTTTTGGCGATCAGCCAGGATACGGTAGTAGTAAATGGGATAGGCGGTGCATGCTACGAAGAAGAAATTACCTACCGGGTAATCAACTGGTGCGAATACAGCGGTGGCGATGTATCGGAACCCACCCGCATCCCCCTGGATGTGGATCAAGATGGTAATACGGAAGAAAGAACCTGGGTGGAGGTGGGGCGAGACGCCGCTCTGCGCAGCTGTGACGGTTCTTTGGGAAGTTTCGTGCTCAAGATCTACGGAGCTGACGAAGACGGTGCGCGCGCTGCAGCTCCTTCGGAAATTTACGGCCTGACCCCTGGAGGGGCGCCCCGGGTTCGATACGTCAAAGTGCCCAATACTTTCGAGTACGATTGTTTGCTGTATGACAATGCCGCATACGTCCGCTCCGATAAGAACTGGACGCCGGGGTACTTTGAATACACCCGCAGCGTGGAATTGATTGACAACGAGCCGCCCCGGTTTTTCTACACCCAACCGGAACCGTTCTGCATGGATGCCGCCGGGACAAACTGTAGCGGTAGTATTGACTACACTTTTAACCTGCGCGAATTTTGTCGCCCGTCCACCGTCAATCTAAATGCTTTGGTGGACCTGAACGGCGACGGATCGAATGATGTCAATCTGAATGACAGTGGAGGCCTGCAAAACCTCGGAGAAGGGCAATATCGCGTCCGCACAGAGCTTCCCATCGGTCGCCATAGCCTGAAACTCAGTGCTACCGATGGGTGCGGTAACTTCGAACTGGAAACCGTCCGGCTCGAAATCCAGGATTGTAAAGTGGCTACTCCCGTTTGCATCAACGGTCTGAATACGGAGTTGATGCCTTTTGACGAAGATGGTGACGGCATTACGGATTCCGGTAGGAATACGATTTGGGTATCCGAATTTATTGCCAGTGAGCTTCAGGATTGTTCCGGGCCGCTGACTTATTCCATCAACTGGAAGGGCCGGCCGAACGATCCTGGGCAAAAGAGCTTGACGATCTCTTGCGACGAACCGCTGTACGAATCCTTGCCGGTAGAAATCCACGTTCGCGATGGCGCGGGCAATCACAGTTTCTGTGAAACCTTTATCAACATTAGAGACCCTAGAGACTTGTGTACGGATGCGCCTGCCGTCAGGGCAATTGCCGGAAGGATCCTCACCGAAAATGCCCTGCCCCTGTCGACCGTTGAAATTAAGCTGAGCGGTAGGTCCCAGCAAACCCAAACCACCGGGGATGACGGCCGCTTTCTTTTCAACCTCCTGGAGGCCGGCCACGATTATACCTTAACCCCCGAGTTGGATCAGGAATACGTAAACGGCGTAACGACCTTTGATCTGGTGCTGATCAGTAAGCATATTCTCCGCATTGCGCCTCTGGATTCTCCCTACAAGATCATCGCTGCGGACGCCAACCATTCCGGCAGCATCACCACCATCGATATGATTCAGCTGCGCCGGTTGATTCTCAGTGTCGACCGGGAATTGGCCTTCAATACCAGCTGGCGCTTTGTTCCGGCCACGTACGAATTTCCGGACCCGCAAAACCCCTGGTCCCAACCTTTTCCCGAGCTTCTCAACGTCAGCGACCTGGAAGAGAATATCAACGATGCCGACTTTGTGGCCATCAAAGTGGGAGATATCAATAATAGCGTGCAGCCGCCGGGGCAATTTGCCGAAGCCCGGAGTCCATCCCCGCCCGTTGCGATCGAAGCGGCGGATGGGCAGTGGCGAGCCGGCTCCCTGTGCTCCCTGGAAATCCGCCTTCCGGCCTACCGGGAGTTGCAGTCGCTGCAGTTTACCTTGCAACTGGCTCCCGACCGGGCCGTCCTGGAAGATGTGCAGCCCGTTATGGCCGGCGCCGGTCAGCTAGGCTTGTTCCGGGAAGAAAGCACCGTCACCCTCGGATGGCATGCCGATCCACAAGCCCGGCAGGCGCAGGGGGTTCCCGCCGTCGAAGACCGGACGGTACTATTTAAGCTCTTTTTCCGGGTGACGACCTCCTCGACCACGGAACGCCTGCTGGACCTCAATTCCCGTTATACCGCAGCCGAAGCCTTCGATAGCCGCGGCAATCGCCGCGAACCGGTACTACGTCTGGTCGAAGCGGCGTCCACATCAGGCGGGTTGAGCGTCGGCCAAAATTATCCCAACCCATTTTCCCAACAAACTACGATTAACTTCTTTTTACCCGAAAGTCAAAGGGTTATCCTTTCGGTTTACAATGGCGCTGGAAAATTGATCCACCGGCGCCAACAACACTTTGGTACCGGGGATCATTCTCTGGAATTGGGCGCCGACGTATTTTCCGGACATACCGGAATGTTGTATTATACGCTAGAAACCGATGATGCTCGTGCATCCTACAAGATGATCCGGAAATCGGGGTATTGAGCCCATTAATTGAAGCGTTTTGGGCATAAAAGTGGCGGAATGTTGTAATAATTTTTTTAATAATATTAAATTTACCAGTTGTTTGTTTAGTGCTCTAACTACTTTAAGTGTACCCCACACATTTCGTTCCCCAGCTTGGTCAACCCTCCAAACCTGTTTTGCAATTACAAAGGCCACAATGCTGCTTGTCGGTAAGCGGTAAATGCTTATTTTCAAGCTGATTGGGTTTGGTCCCAGGGGCCGTTGTACATACCAAATTGGACTGTAATCTCATGAGCGCGAACTATCCGAATTCCTTTTCTCCGAGGTGGTTGTGGCGGATGCTACTGTTGAGGTTTAGGCGGTCACGGCCGAACCAGTTACGCCCTATTCCATCCCTTTTTGTTACCGATTTCTCCCAAAAACAATTTATGCTACAAATTTTACGCTCCCAACTAAAGCTTGAGGGGAATGCTCGTGCCTGGTATGGTATTTTACTCCCGGTGCTGACCTTGCTGTTGTTCCGTTTCAATTATCAGGAAACGGGGAATGAAGCATTCCACCCTTTTTCTCCGCAAGACGATTGTGCTTTGCCGGCTTTGGCCCCACAGAATTGCTCATCCAGTGACACGACTTGCGGTCGTATCCGGATTGATGTTTGCGCGGGCGTCACCCTCGATACCGCCCGGCTCAATGACAGTATCCAGCTAAATAGTCGATACCAAAGTGGCGCTGTGATTCGCTGGTATGTCGATTCTTTGGCCACCGTTCCGCTCGGCGAGCCCGCACTTGATTCCGTTAACACCACAGATTCAATAATACACTATCAGCTCTACGCGACCCAATACGATGCGGCGACCGATTGTGAAAGCGATCCCCGGCTAGTGGAAGTCCTGCTGGCTCCTCAGCCCTTAGGAGGCTCACAAACCTTGCTGGTCTGTTCCGAAAGCGGGCAGTCGTTGAATTTGCAGAATACCTTGTTCAACGGGGTTCCCGCCGATTTTACTTTTACGGTGACTTCGAGCGACCCAGTTCGGGTGCCTCCCGATTCGAACCGCACCCTGCCTTCTTCCGATCCAGTTGCTTTGGACTATTCAAATACTACCGGCGGTAATGTAACCTTTACTTACCGGGTTACCCCCTTCAGTCAGGAGCGCGGGTGTGCGGGAGATCCTTACGATATCAACGTCGTCGTCGCCTCCGGACCGGCCGGGCAAAACGCTAATTACGAGCTGTGTTCGGACGAAGCGCTGGACTTTGACCTGCAGTCTGTGGTGGATAGCGTTAACGGGGTTCCTTCGGTTTTTACGTACGAGGTTTTTTCCAGTGATCCGGCCAATGTGCCGGCCGCTAATCCACGAACGACACCCTCTTCGGAGCCGATCACCGATAGCTACGAAAATCGAACCGGAACGGAGGTGATGATTACCTACCAAGTGAATCCCTCCAGCACCTTAGGCTGTGCCGGGGAGCCCTTTACCGTTCGGTTTTTTATTCAACCCGAGCCGGTAGGGAATGATGATTTGGCGTTGTTGTGTTCGGGCGACCAGGTGGATTACGACTTAAGTGGCAACATCGATAATAGCGTTCCCAGCTTTCAGGATATAGAATCGGTGCCGGCCGTATTCACCTACAGCGTTCGTTCCTCAGACTCCGTAGCGACGCCGCCCGGCCCGGACCGCAGCACGCCTTCCGGTTTGCCGATAACCGATACCTATGTCAACTACTCTTCTAATCCCGTTACCATCACCTATGAGGTCGTGCCCACCGGCGAGGAAAATGGCTGTGTGGGAGACACCTTCGCCATTGATGTGGAAGTTAATCCCGAGCCCCTGGGCCTTAACGATACGCTTACG
>CAYWHT010000262.1:4802-6453 GCA_964458135.1 uncultured Saprospiraceae bacterium
ACGCTTTGCTCCGGGGAAGCCCTGCAGTATGATTTGCAAGGGAATATCGACCGGCAAAACGCCGTAAGCACTTTTTTCACCTATACTGTTCAATCCTCCGATCCGGAGGTGATTGCCCCGGCTTCTGCCCGGACGACGCCCAGCAAGGATCCCATCAGCGATATTTACCAAAACGCCGGAACCCAACCGGTTACCCTCACGTACGCCATTCAGCCGGTTAGTCAGCAAAATTGCCCGGGAACCCCGTTTACCCTGGAGGTAATCGTACTTCCCGATCTCCGGGTGCAAGATACCCTGTTGAATGTTTGCTCCGGAGCATCCCTGGCTTACGATTTATCGGATAATGTTTTTCCGGATAGTGGGGTGGCTTATTCTTATACGGTTGCCTCCGATAATGCATCGGCGGTCAGCCCGGCGGATGGTCGAACAACGCCTTCCGCGGAACCGGTCACCGATACTTATGTAAACCGCAGCGACCAGCCGGTAAATATAACGTACCGCGTGACGCCCCAGACGCCAGACGGATGCGCGGGCCCGGATTTTGAAGTGACTTTCACTATTTTGCCGGAACCCGTAGGAAGCGGGCAAACACTGCTACGCTGCAGTGGCGCCCCCTTTACCTTTGACCTTAGTAGCAGGGTATCCAATGCTTCCACCTTCGATCCGGTTTTCACTTACACCGTTCGGTCTACCGATTCCACTGGGGTGCCGGCCGGCCAAGACCGGATTTTACCCTCCACGGACCCCATCAGCGCCAGTTACCGCAACCGGACCTCCGACACGGTATTCATCATTTACGAGGTTCAGCCACGAACCGCATCGGGTTGTACCGGTGAGGTCTTTCTTCTGGAGGTAGGCGTATTGCCGCAACCGGTAGGTAGCGACAAACAACTGCAAATCTGTTCGGGGGAATCCCTGGATTACCCATTGCCGCCGCAAATCGAAAATGGACTTTCGACCTTATTTACCTACTCCGTTCGTTCGGATCAACCGGCGGCGGTAGAAGCGGCTGCTCCCCGCACCACCCCCTCCGCGGCGCCTATCGATGATCGTTACGTGAATCGCGCGGGATTTCCGGTAGTGGTAACTTACGAGCTGACGCCCCGGTCGGAAGCGGGGAGCTGCGCCGGGGCGCCTTTCCAATTAGCGGTCACCATCCTGCCCGAAACCTTTGCGCGGGATACAACGGTGGCCCGCTGCTCGGGCCAGCGCGTTAATTTCGACCTGCAAAATTATGTCGGTCAATTCGGGGGCTCCGCCAGCGGATTTACGTACACGGTAAGCTCTTCGGCTCCGGATATCGTTGCGCCCGCTCCGGATCGCACCGAGTTTTCAACGGCGCCCGTCAGCGATGTATACGAAAATTTTTCGGGGCAAAGCGTCGATATCGATTATCGCATTCAATCGGAAGGCAGCAATGGCTGCCTGGGTTCAGCATTTACGCTGACCGTGAAATTGCGTCCCGAGCCTTTCGGCAGGGACACCAGCCTCGAGGTATGTTCCCGGGAATCGGTCGCCTTGGATTTAGCTCCCTTGCTGGCGAATGACGACCCGCAGACCCAATATACTTACACTGTTAGTTCTTCCCGTCCGGATCAAGTTCCCGCCGGCGCCGGCCGCACGACACCGTCGGCGGAGCCGCTGACGGAGC
>CAYWHT010000263.1:0-6440 GCA_964458135.1 uncultured Saprospiraceae bacterium
ACCGCGGCAAGGCTAACTTGGTGCGTCTTCTGGCGCGGAAACCATAGTTTGATCATTTTTAGGCTCAACAAGAACAGTTAGATGGAACTATTTAGTAAAGGCAGCAAGATTTACAGCATTTTCAACCTCAAGTGTCCGCGTTGTCATAAGGGAGATCTTTTTGAAACGCCGACTTTTTCCTTTCAACGCCCGTTCGAGATGCCGGATCGCTGCCCCCACTGCGGTCAGCGTTTCATGCCGGAACCGGGTTTTTATTACGGCGCCATGTTCATTTCCTACATCTTCATGGCCTGGTTTTGCCTGGGCTTCGTGGCTTTCTTTCACTGGGTGCTGGATTGGAGTACGGCGGCTTCTTTTGCGCTCTTAATCGGGGTTTGCGCCGTTTTCTTTGTTTTCATTTTCCGGCTGGCCCGTTCCATATGGATCAATCTGAACGTCAAGTACGATCCGCGCAGCGCCGATACCGGCAGCTAAGCGCGGCGATTACTTTTTTCCATAGCATCTACTTTAATTCACCGAACACGTCAAACAAACCCAAAATGGAAGAGTTAAAGGTTATACGGGAGCGATACGAATCTATCGCCAGGGAAATCCACAGCGATCAAAGTCCCGTGGGTATTGACGCCAAAAAGACCCACATTATTATTCTGGACAAATTGCTCGCCATCGAAGAGCGGCTGGCGGCTATCGAGCAACGGCTGGCGGAGCGAAAATAACTCCTGCAGCTTCCAAAAAAAGATCCATGGAACAGTTCGATCAAATACAGGCTTTACTGCGCAAGCACTATCCGCAAATTGCCGAAAAGGGGCTGCAGGACGAGATTGCCCGCGTAGGCAAGGTTATGCATTTCAAAGCTGGAGAAACCATCATGGATTTCGGCGCCTACATCCGTATTGTGCCCTTGATCATTGAAGGCTCCATTAAAGTTTCCCGCGAAGACGAAGAGGGCAACGAGTTATTTCTCTATTACCTGCTTCCCGGACAAACCTGTTCCATGTCTTTCACCTGTTGCATGATGAACAAGAAAAGTGAAATCCGCACCGTAGCGGAAGAAGACACCACCTTAATCGGCATTCCCAACCGCTACATGGACGAATGGATGAGCCGCTACCAAAGTTGGAAGAACTTCGTCATGCTATCCTACGACAATCGCATGCTCGAACTGGTAAAGACCATTGACAATATCGCCTTCACCCGCATGGATGAACGGCTGCTGGACTATTTGAGCAAAAAAACCGAAGCTACGGGCTCCATGGTGATCAACGCCACCCACCAACAGATTGCTTACGATCTGAACGCTTCCCGCGAGGCGGTTTCCCGATTGCTCAAGAAGTTGGAAAAGGACGGCGCCCTGAAGCTCGGCCGCAATAAAATTGAACTAATGGAATTGCGCGGCAGCGCAGCGATTTAAGAAGTATTGTAAAGTTTGACCATCGCCTTGAAACCCAAATCCAATGCCTGCCAGAGACCCGGAACGGATACTCCACGAGCTCGAAAACCAGGCCGATGATGAATTGGCCTTGCTCGAATCCACCGGAACGGAGTTCTACAGCACGGGGCAGCTCTTGCGTTTGCGCGGGCAGTGGGAAGTCAAAAACCACCTTTTCCGGCTTTTCCAGAAGGGGTTGATCCGGTTGATGGCTTTCTCTCCGGTCTGGGTTCTGGGCTGGTTGATCTTTTCGGTTATCGGCTGGCGTTATCTAGCCACGCTTTCCCTGATGTTATTCCCGGTTACTTTCCTGCTCGTCTTGGGCGGCCTGTTATTTTTTCGCCGGTTTTTCCGCGGCAAGGGTCACCTCGATCAGGTGGGTTCTATGATTTATGACGAACTGCAAAAGCGTTCGCGAGCATCCTGATCGTTTTGCTCCGGAGCCGGCCCATTATCAATCATCACCTGCAAAAGTACATTTATGGACGTAGAAATTTTAGCGCGCCTACAATTTGCCTTTACCGTCGCCTTCCACTACATCTATCCGCCGTTAAGCATCGGATTGGGATTGTTGATGGTGATTATGGAAGGCATGTATTTGCGCACTGGGGAAAAAGTTTACGAGCGGATGGCTCGTTTCTGGACGAAGATCTTTGCTCTGACCTTTGGAATCGGGGTTGCCACCGGCATCGTCATGGAATTTGAATTCGGCACCAACTGGGCCGTTTACTCTCGTTACGTGGGAGATGTTTTTGGGAGCGCCCTTGCGGCGGAAGGCATCTTTGCCTTTGCTTTGGAAAGCGGTTTTTTGGGTGTATTGTTATTCGGCTGGGACCGGGTCAGCTCCAAGGTGCATTTTATTTCTACGATCGGCGTATGGTTGGGGGCCATGTTTTCGGCCGTTTGGATTGTCATTGCCAACTCCTGGCAGCAAACTCCGGCCGGCTTTCACGTCGTTGGGGAGGGGATGAAAGCCCGGGCGGAAATTACCGACTTTTGGGCGATGGTCTTCAATCCTTCCAGCATGGACCGCCTCACCCACGTTTGGATCGGCGCCTTTCTGGCGGGCGCCTTTCTGGTATTGAGCGTGCACGCTTTTTACATCCTGCGCAACCGCCACGTCGAACTGTCGAAGAAAGCCTTCAAAATCGCCCTAGCGGTAGCCACCGTCGCCGCGCTTGGGCAGCTGGCATCCGGCCATAAATCGGCCGACGGCGTTGCCGACAACCAACCGGCCAAACTTGCAGCTATGGAAGGCCACTTTGACAGCCTTGCGGTAGCCGACGCCTACCTGCTCGGCTGGGTCAATAAAGAGGAGCAAAAAGTAACCGGCCTCAAAATTCCCGCCGGATTGAGTTACCTCGTACACTTCGACGGCAGCGAACCGGTAAAAGGGCTCAACTATTACCCGGAAGACGAACGGCCCACCGCCCTCAACGCTATCTTCCAGTTTTACCATCTGATGGTGGCCTTCGGCATGTTCATGATTGCTCTGACGCTCTACGCTTGTTATCAATGGTGGCGGGGCAAACTATTTCAGCAACGCTGGATGCTATGGGTGTTCGTCTTTGCGGTCATCATCCCGCAATTGGCCAACCAATTCGGTTGGTATTCCGCGGAGATGGGCCGCCAACCCTGGGTCGTCTACGGGCTTCTGCGCACTTCCGAGGCGCTCTCCCAGGTGGTGACGGCCAATCAGGTATTGTTTTCCCTGATCATGTTCACCCTGATTTACACCTTGCTCTTCGCCCTGTTCATTTACCTGCTGAATAAGAAAATCCAAATCGGCCCGAAAGATTCGGATGACATTCAACACCGGCCGGTGCAGGAAGAAATGGCCGGGGCTTTGGAGTAGCGAGTAGTGCTTTGGGCATCAACCCGGATTATGCATGGGTTCTTCGTCACTTAAAGCCAAAATGCTCGCCAGGCTTGGGCGCCCGCAGGAAGGAGACGCGCAGGCGCATCCCCGGATACGGTGAGCATCGACTGACGAGGACGCCCAAGAATGGCGGGCCGTAAAGCTTCGCTTTATTTCACAGGGCGGGCAGTTTGGCTTCGCAGTAGATGAATTCATGCATAATCCGGGTTAAGTAACCGGACCTATTCGGGAGGCCGCTTTTCCGGTTGGCAAGGCGCCCATTCAACGATGGGCATGGGGTCTCCTACTTGAATAGAGCATAGCCGGGGCTACCCGCCGTCGTACAGGTATTATGGCGGGCGGAGAGCGCAACACCGCCGGGCGGAAAAGCGGGCTGCAAAGATACCCGGTTATTTAATGCCCGAAGCAGTAGTTGCAAAACTGGCTTAATAGCGTTAAAACACAAAACAATTGATATGTCCACCTTTTTAGGCATTGATTATCCTACCCTTTGGTTTTTGGTTATTGGTGCATTGTTTAGCGGTTACGCCATTCTCGACGGTTTCGATTTGGGGGCGGGCGCCTGGCATTTGTTTCTCAACAAAGAGAAAAGCCGGCGGGTGGCCCTAAACGCCATCGGCCCGGTTTGGGATGGCAACGAAGTGTGGCTGGTCATTGGCGGTGGCGCCCTCTTTGCGGGCTTTCCCGTCGTTTATGCGTCCTTGTTTTCGGCCATGTACATCCCTTTTATGCTTTTTTTGGCTTTTCTTATTTTCCGGGCGGTAGCCATCGAATTTCGCAGCAAAGAGCCCATGAAGTGGTGGCGCCAAATGTGGGATGTCATCTACTCCCTTTCCAGTGTGATGCTGGCCATTCTGTTGGGGGTGGTGCTGGGCAATGTGCTGCAGGGCATGCCACTCGACGCCAACTATAACTACACCGGCAGCTGGCTGGAATTTCTGAATCCCTACGCCATCATGGTGGGAATTACCACCCTGGCGTTGTTCATGATGCACGGCGCCCTGTACCTGACCATGAAAACGGAAGGGCGATTGTTTGCCAAATTTACCATCCTTTTGCGGCGGGCCATCATATTTTTTGTGCTTAGCTTTGCTATTCTCACCGTTTTCACCCTGGTGTTCATGCCGCACTTATCGGATCGCTTTAAACAGCTACCCTTCCTGTTTATCGTGCCGGTACTGGCTTTTTTGAGCATCGCCAATATTCCCCGCCTGGTCAGCAAGCGCAAATACCTGCGGGCTTTTATTTTCTCCTGCATCACGGTAAGTTTACTACTGATGCTGACCGCCATCGAGCTCTACCCAAAACTGATCATCTCCACCTCCGACCCCGCGAACAGCATCACCGTGTACAATGCGGCTTCTTCCGACAAGTCGCTGGGCATCATGCTCACCTTCGCGGCCATCGGCACCCCGCTGGTGATCGCCTATACGGCTTTTGTGTTTTATACCTTCCGGGGAAAGGTGAAGCTGGATGAGTCGAGTTATTAGTAGTGAATGATGAATGGGTCCCGAAAACGGTCATTTACTTAGGGGCCGGAGGAAAATAAGGTCCTCATTTCAGGCGAGCTATTTTTTCGCCAGACGAGGCGCGAGGAGAAAGCATCCGTACGGACGCGACCGACGAGTAACGAAGTATGGCGGAAAAAGAGCCGTATCAAATGGGGAAGTTATTCTTCACGGGCCCTTAGTTGCCGAGGCAATCTACGGATCGCTTTGGGGCGGGAACATCCTACGCTTCTGCTCAACTTCCCTCCCGCAACCCCTACACCTTAACGGAAAAGGTCTTATTTTCCATTTTAAAATGACTTATCCATGAAGGTGGCATTCCGTTCATTCTTGGCTATGTTGGCGGTAAGCGTATTGCTGGGCAGTTGTAGTTCCGGCAAGAAGGCGCTCGAACAGGGCGATTACCCGGAGGCGGTCCGCACGGCCGTCGACCGTTTGCGCAAAAGCCCCAATAATGACAAAGCCCGCGAGGTGCTGGCGCGAGCCTATCCCCGCTTACTTTCCTACAATTTGGATCGGATTCGGAAGCTGCGCAATAGCCGCGACGAACTACGATGGGAAAAAATCCTTCCGCTCTACCGGCAGCTCAACCGGGCCTACGATGAGATCCAGCGCAGTCCGGCCGCCAGCCGGGTTATCCCCGATGCGCGTTATTTTCAGGAAGCATACGAAAATGCCCAATTCGAAGCCGCCAAGGCTCGCTACGAAATGGGGCGGCAAGCTCTGGCCGCCGGCCGCCAAAACGATTGGGAAGCCGCCAAACAAGCTTACTATGACTTTTCCCGCGCCCAGGAGTTCGTTCCCGGCTTTCGCGATGCCGCCCAACTGGCCGACGAGGCCCGCAGCCTGGCTACCGTTTACGTCGTCGTAGCGCCCATTCGCATGCCCTCAAAAAGCATGGAGGTCAGCAACGAGTTTTTTTACAATAAGCTGATGGAATACCTGCGCAGCAGCCGCATCAGCCCCTTCGTGGAATTTTATGGTCAAGAGGAAGCCGCTTCCGTTAACCTCCGGCCCGACCAGTACGTCCGCTTGGCGTTCGATGAATTTGCCATGGGCAATGCCTATATCCAGGAAACCGTCGAAGAAAGGTCTCGCGATAGTGTCGTCATCGGGCAAGTCGAAGTAGAAGAAGGTGAAGAAACCGTCCAAAAAGACGTTTACGGCACGGTGAAAGCGGAAGTGCACTTATTTGAGAAACGACTCAACGCCAATGCGGTACTGGACTGCCGCATCCTCGAAGCCCAGGGGCAAACCATCATCGCCCAGGAGAAATTCGCCAACAGCTTTACCTGGGTAGATTATTGGGGTTACTACAACGGAGACGAACGCGCCCTAAGCGATCAGGACCAACGCCGTACGCGCAACCGGCGAGAAGTATATCCACCACCACCGCAGGACTTGTTCGTTGAGGTAACCGCCGGCATTTACGACAAAGTGGCAAATTATCTGAGTGTTTTCTACCATCAGTATTGACCTCATCCCATCGACGAATACAGAAATGGGCGCAGGATTCGTACATTGATTATATTATACCGGGATTTTTTTCTACGCCATCAGTTGTCGTTCGCCAAGTCAGCATTCAAAAATTTTGGGTTGGCAGACTATCAAACTTCCACTTGTA
>CAYWHT010000264.1:0-2229 GCA_964458135.1 uncultured Saprospiraceae bacterium
TCTTTCTGATTCAGCTTCAGTGTACCCTCAAAGGTAAGTTGTTTATCCATGGTGTAGCGAGTGCGTTCGCCGGATTTCAGTTGCAGTTCCACAACCGTTTCCGGACCGGCCCCACTGCAAAAAAAGCACATCTGATAGGGGACTTTGGAAAGTACATAGATGTTCCCGCCGGTGCCGTCCAGGGGGATAATATATCCTCGTAGACGCACCCGTTGTCCCTCCAGGTTTTTAATCTTGGAACCAAAATAGGGAACGAGGTACTTGGTGCCGAAATCGTCAATCACTTCTGCTTTAAAGGTCACATCGGCGAGTTGATCCCAGGTCATTTTGGTCTGACCGGAAAGGGTGATCGAACCTACTATAAAAAATAAGCTTAACAGGCAGCATTTCATAAATATCTAATTTTGGGGGGCGTTTCTTTACTCGTCGGAAACCAATTGACTGGCCTGCCGCTGCAGGGTGCGAATGGTGTCGAGCAATTCCCGTTGTACGAGTAACAATTCTTCCGGGGTCAGTTGGGGGTCGGTTGAAGCGTGATCATGATGGTGGCCGCCGGCATGCGAATGGTCGTGCTCCAGCCCCGGCACTTCGATAAGGTTGGCTTTCCAGTTGGCGTAGCGATCCTGTAAGTTTTGAATTCGCCGGTGCTGCCGGGATTCCAAACTGTCCATCGCGCTGAGAAAACGCCGCTCGGCATCCAGCACCCGGAGATGGACTTCGCCGGCTGCTTCAAGCGGGTCATCCTGCCGGTCGCCACAGGACTGTAGCCCGAATAAAACAAGTATCAGGAAGAATAGTAGTCGCATAGGCTATCATACATTTATAGTTTGCTGAAGACCATGGCTTCACAACAAGCTCTAGGATCTTAATTCAAGCACTGATCACACTTGCCCTCCAGTACCAAATGGGCTTGTTCCACCCGGAATCCGCGGGGTGCATGAACCGGTGGGGTGTGAACTTCTTCCAGACAGGTCGTTTTGCCACAGGCATTACAGCGGAAGTGCGCGTGCTCGTGATGGTGTTCGTGCACGTTGCAAGCTTCGGGACACAAGGCGTATTTGGTTTTGGTCCCCCCATCAATAGCTTCGTGAATAAGTCCTTTCTCCTCAAAGGTTTTGAGGGTGCGGTACAGCGTGATGCGGTCCATTTCTCCCAGTTCCCGTTCGATATCCTGACTGGACAGGGCCGTTTCCGGCCGGCTTAAAAACAAGTGAAGTACAGTGGCCCGCACCGCAGTCTTGCGCAAGCCGTGTTGTTCCAGTAACTGTTGTACGTGTTTCATATACAGTGATTAAAATACTCCCATTTTGCAACGCCGTTTCAGATTATTTGTTTTATCTCTTTACAGTTAATAAATAACTTCCTATTTTTGCAACGACGTTGCAAAAATAGGAAAAGATGGATTCAAATTATAAGAGGAACGTACGATTTTTTGGTTGGCATCTCGATTTTTTGGGCTTTTCAGCTTCCTTTCTCTGCGCCATACATTGTCTGGCTCTACCGGTTGTATTGGCCGCAGGCATAGCAGGGGGGTCGGTTTGGATGCACCAACCAATGGTAGAGTGGGGATTGGTGGGATTGGCGATGCTTTTGGCGGGCTGGTCACTGGGGCGCACCTATCTGAAGCGGCGGCAGTTACTTCCCCTGTTGATTGGCCTGCTGGGAATAGCGGTTTTGGTCGTAAGCCGGCTCTCGACCGGCCCAGCCGAACATTACCTCAGCGGAATGGGTGGGGTAGGCATTGCACTGGCGCATTATTTGAATTGGCGGGTTATAATTCATCAAGCAAGCAGGTAGGGGGTAAAATATTTTATGCAACAACATTGCATTATATAAAATAATAGTTATTTTTGCAATAATGTTGCAAAATATTATACTACCATGATCGAAGCGCGCAACCTCACCAAATTCTATGATGGCCAACCGGCCGTTGACAGGCTATCCCTTACCATTTCACCCGGAGAGATCTTTTGTTTACTAGGTCCCAACGGCGCCGGTAAGACGACGACGATCAACCTTTTCCTGCATTTCACCAAGCCGGATGCGGGAACTGCCTTGATCAACGGAATCGACGTGCAGAAGGAGCCCATTCACAGCAAACAATACCTGGCCTATATACCCGAAAACTTGCAGCTATATCCGAATTTGACGGGCCTGGAAAATCTGGATTATTTTTCCGCCCTGGCCGGAAAAAGGTACGATCGAAAAGCGTTGGAAGAATTGCTTACG
>CAYWHT010000264.1:2239-6397 GCA_964458135.1 uncultured Saprospiraceae bacterium
ATCCTGAGGCATGCGCCAGGCGGGTGCGTAACTATTCAAAAGGCATGCGCCAGAAAGTTGGGATTGCCATCGCTCTGGCCAAAAAAGCCAAGGCCCTGCTACTGGATGAGCCGACCTCCGGGCTGGACCCCCGTGCCGGCAATGAATTTGCCCGGCTCATTCGCCGGCTCGGCGAGCAGGGAGTAGCCATTCTGATGGCCACCCACGACCTGTTTCGCGCTAAGGAGACGGGTACTCAGATCGGTATTATGCAAGAAGGCCGTTTAACGGAAACCATGCCCGCAGCCAACGTTAGCCATACGGATTTGGAGAAAAAATACCTCGAGCTCGTGCCGGTCCTGTAAAACGATCCAATTCGCCAGTTGAACGCATTGGCATAAAACCAACACGCTATGATCTGGAAAATCGCCCGTAAAGAATTTCGGGAACTGCTCCGGGAAGGCCGTTTCCGCATTGCTACCGGTCTGGTGGCCGTGCTGCTGGTCACGGCCGTATGTACCAGCCACAATTATTCCCGGTCCGTACGCCAAAAACACGCCCAGGCCCGTGAAGTAGCCCGTAACCTTTGGGTAGGCCAGGAGGAAAAAAATCCACATTCGGCGGCCCACTTTGGCAGTTATGTCTTCAAACCCAAATATCCCCTCGCGTTGATCGATCAAGGCGTGGATAAATTTACCGGTATTTCCATTTTTCTGGAAGCCCACAACCGCAATGAAGCCCGGTTCATGGCGGCCGCCGATCAAACCGGCCTATCTCGCTTCGGCGACCTTTCCCCCGATTTTATCCTCTTATTCATCCTCCCATTATTAATCATCCTCATGGGGTACAATGCCTTTACCCGTGAGCGGGAAAACGGCACGCTGGGGTTGTTAAAAAGCCAGGGAATCACCCCGCTGCAGTTGGCCTTGGGCAAGTGGCAGGGCCTTTACCTGCCAATCCTCTTGTTAACGGGGGGCTGTTTCCTCCTTGCGGGCATCCTGCTCGGCAACTTGCAGGACTTCGGCGTTTTCCAGCCATTGGGCCTATTCGTACTGATGGGCGTCTACCTGGCTTACTATGCCGTATTGGTCAACCTTACCCTGCTGACTTCGGCCCTGTGCCGGCGCTCCGGCATTGCCCTGGTGGCGCTACTGACGGTTTGGATTACCGTCTGCCTTGCGGTTCCCAAGGCCGCGAGCAACCTGGCCGAAAGCCTGCACCCCTACCCTACCGCACAGGAGTTTGCATCCAGGGTCACCGCAGATAAAGAAGCCGGGCTCGACGGACACAATCCCTGGAGTCAGGAAGCCAAGCTGTTGGAAAAACAGACACTCGAAAAATACGGAGTGGACAGCCTCCACCAATTGCCCTTTAATTTCGACGGTTACCGCATGCAGAAAGGAGAAGAACACGAAGCTCAGGTTTATTTCAAACACTATGCCCATTTAAAGTCTCAATATGAAAAACAAACCGGAGTTTATCGGGCCGCCGCGTTCCTGTCCCCCTTTTTACCCACCCGCTTCCTATCTATGGCGGTGGCCCGTACCGATTACCAAACCCACTGGAACTTTGCGGATGCGGCCGAAAAATACCGTCTGAAAATGATGGCCGCTTTGAATACGGATTTTGCCGAAAATTCTCGCTACGGCGACTGGTCGTACCGGGCCGAGGCCGAATTATGGAGCAACATTCCCGAATTCAGGTACGAACCTCCGGCCTACCGGAAAATAATGACGCAGCAGGCGAGCAACATCCTGGTCTTGTTGCTCTGGCTGGTTTTGTCTTTTACCGCCTTAACCCTTGCAGTGCGCCGGCTGTAGCATTCCTAAACCGTTTCCCAAATCGCATTTACCCATGATTGGCAAATACGAAATCCGTTCCCTGCTCCGGGATCGTTGGATACAAGCCCTGACCCTCATCCTGCTAACCGTTTGCCTTTTCGCGGGCTACAATGGCCGGCAAAAGGTCGACCAGCGCATAGACAGCATTCGCCAGGCACGGGCGGAAGTGGCGGCGGGTGATTCCGCAATGCTAGTTTTAATCGACTCTTTGGAACGGGGATTGCCGGTCGACGTTCCTTCCTGGCGGAGGCCCACTTACCCTCAGGTAGTCGGCAATGCCTATCCGCGGGTAGCCGCTATGCCGGCGGCCCCGCTGGCGATGGTCGCCACCGGTCAGAGCGACTTGTACAGCCATTACGTCAAACCAGTCATCCGGGGGGATGAGCTGGCGCTAGATTTCACCGAGCTTTCCAGCCCGGTACAACTCTTATTCGGCAGCTTCGATCTGGCCTTCGTCATCGTCTATTTGCTACCGCTGCTGGCCATTGCTTTCACCTACAATATTCTTTCCGGCGAACGGGAACAAGGCGTTCTGGCCCTGCTGGCTTCCCAACCCCTCTCTTTGGTCAGCTGGTTGTCCTGGAAAACGGGGCTGCGGCTGGCCATCCTTTGGCTGACGTTGCTGGTTGCCTTACTCCTTAGCCTGTGGATCAACGGCGCCCGGTTATCCCTGGCGCCGGCGGCTACCGGCCAACTGATTGTTTTGGTGACGGTCTACTTGCTTTTCTGGTTTGCCCTGGCTTTTTTCGTCAACCTGTCCGGCAGGTCTTCCGCCCGTAACGCCATTACCCTCCTGGCTTGCTGGGTGGTGCTGGTCGTTATCCTGCCATCGGTGGTCAGCCAGGTGGCCGGAAGTCTGTACCCCGTGCCGTCACGCGCCCGCATGGTTAACGATTTGCGAATAGCGCAAGTCGAAGCCGGCAAACAACAAGATGAGATCCTGGATGAATTTTTGCGCAATCATCCCGAACTGGGCGGTATGAGTGAAGACGCCAATAGCTTCTGGACCCGTTTCTTTGCCTCGCAGGAAGTCGTGGAGCGCAAGATGCAACCATTGATCACCGATTTCAATCGGCAGCTCGACCGGCAACAACAATTGATTCATACATTTCGAATTGCCTCCCCCGCCATTATCGTGCAAAACCATTTAAACGAACTTGCGCACACCTCTACCCGCCACTACCGGGACTACCGCCGCCAGGTCATCGAATTCGCCCGCAGCTGGCGGGCCTTTTTCCTGCCTATGATTTTTGAAAACCGGATGGTCACCCAAGCTACCGTTGAACACCTACCCAAATTCTCCTACCAACCACCGGACGGTGCTGGAATCGTAAGCGCCAATATCTGGTTGCTGCTGGCTTACCCCATTCTTCTCTCGGCTGCCGCCCTTTGGCGAACCGGCCGCCGACCCCTGGCCGTGTTTGGAGAAACCGGTAAGTGAACCCTTCTAGCTTATGAAATTTCTTTTACTATTACCCGCTCTGGCCTTCCCGTTGCAATTACTATCCCAAACCATTTTCGATCCGCCCGAAAAATCACCGGTGTATTGGGCAACCCCCGTCCAAACCGCCATTACCGTCGACGGTAAGCTGGATGAAACGGATTGGAAAGGGGGCCAACCCATCACCAACTTTGTCCAGAAGGATCCCGATCAAGGAAAACCTATCTCCTACCCGACCGAAGTCCGGGTTTTATTTGACGAGCAAACGCTCTACATCGGCGCCGTTTGCCATCAGCCTCGCCGAACGATTCGGGTGCAAAACCTGCAACGAGATTTCGAGTACTTTCAAAACGATTTGCTGGGCATTGCCATCGACGGGTTTCTGGATAAACGCAATACCGTTGTTTTTCAAGTTACGCCCTACAGCAACCAGCGGGATATGGAGGTCATTGACGGATCGGAATTCAATACCGATTGGGATGTACGATGGGTGGTGCGCACCCAGATCCGGGACAGCCTCTGGACGGCCGAACTGGCGATTCCCTGGCGCATATTGCGCTACCCCGAAGGCGCCGACCGTTTTGGCGTTATCTTTGCCCGCAATATTCGCAGCCGCAACGAATATGCCAGTGCTCCGGGTGTTCCGCGGGCCTATTCGGTCTATCGTATGGCCTACGAAGGACTGCTTCGGGGAATTAAGCCTCCCCCGCCTACCACCAATGTGCAACTGAATCCCTATTTCCTGCTGGAGGGGGCCGATACCGAAGAAAGTGGTCAATCCGATCATTCGCTTGACGTCAAGGGAGGGGGAGAATTAAAATGGGCTATCAACACCAGCACCGTATTAGATTTATAGTCTGACAACCCAAAATTTGTGAATTCTGACTTGCTCTTTTT
>CAYWHT010000265.1:0-6386 GCA_964458135.1 uncultured Saprospiraceae bacterium
CTCCTCAACTTCTCCACTCCTCCACTATTCCAACCTGTCCTTAAAAGCCAAAACCACCCAATTGCCCAAAAGCATCCATAATACCCACACCCCCCTCCCCTCCTCCACTTTCCAAAGGGACAATCGTCCATTTCCCAACAACTCCATCCCCCATCACCACTTCACCCCCCTGGCCCATTCACCACGGCCCGTTTCATCCATCAATCGGAGTACATACAAACCTGCCGGCAAATCGGGTAGTGGTAAGGTAACCTGATTCCTGCCCGGCAATTGCCGTCCGAGATCGCGCCGGTGCAGCAGGCGGCCGTCGGTAGCGTATAATTCGAATTGTAGGGCGGCAGCCGTTCTTAGGGAAAAATGCAGCTGCAGCTGGTTTCGAAAAGGATTGGGACGCCATGCGAACCTTTGAATGGGGGCGCCGGACGGGTTATCCACGCCGGTAACCGGCTCAATGGTAATGGGCGCATCATTAATCTGAAAAAAAAGATGATCGCGGCCTTTAACTTTAATGCGAAAGCCTTCGCCGAATACGTCTTCGGGCAGCCCCACCCGCGCCGCGCCCTCGTTGGGGATATCCGCCGCCAATAAGTGGGGAAAGCTGCGGCCGCTGGCGTCCGAAAGATAGATATCCACCGTCTTGGCGCCTACCGGAGCCAGGTGGGTATTGGCGACCGCCCAGGCGACGGTCACGGAATCCCCTTCTTGCCATTGCACGGAACCGCTCGGTTGGGTCACCCTAAACGGACCGGCCTGATCGGTAACCGCAAAGGAACGCTCCACCCAGTTTACGCCTCCCCGGCCGTTGCGTACGGTGAAGCGAAAATTCAGCCGTCGGGCGTAATCCGGCAGCATCGCCTCGGGGCGCCGCACCCCGGCGATCAAGTCGGCAAGAGCGGGAAACACCCGCGTACTGTCCGGGCGGGGTGCAACCGATCGGAATAAGGGCGATTGCCCCATCGCCGACCCCAGGGGCAGCGGTTGATCACCGTCAATTTGTTCCCAGTTAAACAGCAAGGAATCGATTACGCCCCTTCCCCTACCACTCAGTTCGAAAGGCGTACTTATGGGCAATGTCAGGGAATCCGGACCGGCATCTACTTCAGGAGGAGGTGTGGAAAAGGTTGCCAATTGGGGGCAGGTGCTTCCTTCTTCCTGATAGGTGTAACGGGCGATTTCCTCAATGCTCAGGCTGTGGAAATAGGCGTCACTGCGGCGGGTGAAGAAATCGGCTTCCGCGCAAGCCGGCACCCCGGCAAAAGCCATGACGGTGGAGCCCGCGCCGGGCTCTACCGGTAAGAGCCCGGCTTGTCCGCTGCAGTGATTGAAGGTATGGTTGGCGCCTAGTTGGTGCCCTAACTCGTGGGCGACGATATCGATGTCAAATGCCGCTCCAACCGGCTCGTCGGCGCGCGAATACCCCTGCCCTTTGATATCATCCCGACAAGCCGAACCCACCCGGCCCACGCTCACCGTACCGCTGACGCCAAAGGCGTGACCGATATCGTATTCATCGGCTCCTAGATTATCATCCAAAAACCGCTGATTTTGGCTGCTTTCGTTACCGGCGGTGAAGGGATCGTCACTGGGGTCGGTGAAAATCAGAAAGTCATTATCCTCCACCAGTTGTAGCCGGATCGCCAGATCGCGTTCGAACAGCCCGTTGACGCGGTTGACGGTAGTGAGTATCGCGGCCAGGGCATCTTCGGGCGTCCCGCCGTGAAATTGCGTGTATTCTCCCGTCGCGGTCACCGCCAGCCGGTAAATGCGGATCTGCTCACCAACGGGCGGCAACTCTTCGCGGGGGGTCGCAACGACGCGCCGCTGCTCGCCACAAACCGGCCAACGGGAAGCAGTAATGCCCGATCGGTATAGCGTTCGATACACATTCCCATTTCCCGCAAGGGGTTCCACCAGCCAGTCGCCCCCCGGTTGGAAAACGTAAGCGTAAAGGCCGCGGGGGGAATACTCCAGCCGCACCTGGAGGTGGGGATCCTCCCTGGAAGTTCCTTTAAAAGCGTGCAGACGTGGATATTGGCGCGCCAGCCGTGCGGGAAGAACCCGGGAGGGGTGGCAACGGAAATGCCGCAGATGACCATCGGGCGTGGGCAGGGACAACTCCAGGGCTTTACTTTTGGGCGCCATTCGGTGCTCGGTGAGGATTTGCCGCAAAGCCCCGGTGTCGAGTTGGTAATGGTCTTTTTGTATTTGCCAGAGTGGACTTTGGGCCGGGAGGTGATGGACGCAAAAAAGGATGGCGAGCAGTTGCAGCGAATAGCATCGGTAGAATAACGGGATCATGAGTGATTTTTTTGCGAAGCCGGCGCCGATAGCAATTGGCTTGGCGTTACGGTACGTCAATCGATATTAAGGTTGGTGAGGAAAGCGGCGATTATTTTTACTTTTGCTTTTCCTTTTAAATTTGAGTTTTTCTTTATGAACGAAACCCACAACCGACTGATTGCCGACCGCCTCGGATTGACGCCTCGCCGGGTGGAAAGCACCGTTAAGCTGCTCTCGGAAGGCGCCACCATTCCCTTCATCGCCCGCTATCGCAAAGAAGCCACCGGCTCCCTGGATGAAGTGGCGCTGGCCGACATCCAGCAGGAGCTGAAAAAGCTGGAGGAACTGGACAAGCGGCGCGAGAGCATCCTCAAATCGATCGAGGAGCAGGGCAAGTTGACCGATGACCTGCGACGGCGCATCGAGTCCACCTACGACGCCACCGAATTGGAAGACATTTACCTGCCCTACAAGAGAAAACGCAAGACCCGCGCTTCCAAAGCTAAGGAAAAAGGACTGGAACTGCTCGCTCAGATGCTGTACCTGCAGACCGACGAGCGCGTCGACAAGCTGGCCGCGCAATTCATCGGCGAAGAAGTCCCCGATCAGGAAGCAGCGCTGCAGGGCGCCCGCGACATCATTGCCGAATGGGTCAACGAAGACGAGCAGGCCCGCAACACAGTGCGTGCCGCCTTTAAGCGGGGCGCCGTCGTACGGGCCAAGGTGGCCCGTGGCAAGGAGGAAGAGGGCAGCAAGTATAAAGATTATTTTGAGTACGATGAGCCCCTCCGCAAGATTCCCTCCCACCGCTTGCTGGCCATTCGCCGCGCAGAGGAGGAAGGCGTGCTGCGCGTCAGCATCTTGCCCGACGAAGAGGACACGCTCTATCGCCTGGAAAAAATATACCTGCACGGCTACGGCGACACCACCCAGCAGGTCAAATTAGCCCTACACGACGGCTACAAGCGATTGCTCTCCCCCTCCATCGAAACCGAATTTCGCAACCTTTCCAAAGAGAAAGCCGACGCGGAAGCCATCGAGGTCTTCGCTGAAAACCTGCGGCAATTACTTCTGGCGCCGCCGCTGGGCCAGCACCGGGTGTTGGCGCTCGATCCCGGTTACCGCACGGGTTGCAAAGTGGTGTGCCTCGACGCCAGCGGCAACCTGCTCGAACATACCGCCATCTATCCCCACCCACCCCAAAACGATCAGCGGGGCGCCGCCGACACCTTGCGCAAGCTGGTGAAGCGCCACGAGATTGAGGCCATCGGGGTGGGCAACGGCACGGCGGGGCGCGAAACGCTGGCCCTTTGCCGCGGCATCGACTTTGAGCGCCCCGTGGAAGTCTTCATGGTCAACGAGAGTGGCGCCTCTATCTATTCGGCCTCCGACCTCGCACGCAAGGAATTCCCCGACCAGGACGTTACGGTGCGGGGCGCCGTTTCCATTGGGCGCCGGTTGATGGATCCCCTGGCCGAATTGGTAAAGATCGACGCCAAATCCATCGGCGTGGGGCAGTACCAGCACGATGTCAACCAAACCCAACTCAAGGAAAGCCTCGACCGGGTGGTGGAAAGCTGCGTCAACGCCGTAGGCGTCAATCTCAATACCGCCAGCCAACACCTACTGACCTACATCTCCGGCCTGGGCCCCAGCCTGGCCGCCAACATCGTACAGCACCGCGCCGAAAACGGCCCCTTTCGCAACCGCAAAAGCCTGCTGGAAGTACCCCGCATGGGCGCCAAGGCGTTCGAACAAGCCGCCGGATTCCTGCGTATCCGCGAAGGAGACCATCCGCTCGATAACACTGGAGTACACCCGGAGAGCTACCACATCGCACAGCAGATGGCTAAAAACCTGGGCTGCACCATCGAAGACCTCGACAGCGACAAGCAGCTGCGGGAGCAAATCCAACTTCGCGATTACGTAACGGATGCCGTCGGCTTACCCACCCTCAACGACATCATGAAAGAATTAGCCAAGCCGGGCCTGGACCCCCGCGGCCAGGCCAAGGCCTTCAGCTTTGCCGAAAATATTCAATCCATCCGGGATCTGGAAGTGGGCATGGTGCTTCCGGGTATCGTCAACAATATCACCAACTTCGGCGCCTTTGTCGATATCGGCATCAAGGAAAGCGGCCTGGTGCACATCTCCCAAATGGCGAATCGCTTTGTCAAAAATCCCAATGAGGTGGTCAGTCTGCAACAAGAAGTAGAAGTGCGCGTGATGGATGTGGATCTGAAGCGGGGCCGGATCCAGTTGTCGATGAAGGACGACGTGAAAGGATGAAGGTGACTCGGGGCTGGGCCCCGAGTTCATCCACTTACACCAACACTTTCGGTGCTGCCGACAAGATCTCCTCACTAGCCTGGTCTTCAAACTGCTTGAAGTTCTCTACGAAAGAAGAGGCCAGTTGGGAGGCCTTGCGGTCGTAAGCAGCTTTATCTTCCCAGGTGCCACGGGGGTTGAGCACCTCATCGGGCACTTCCGGGCAGGTTTTGGGCAGATGCAAGCCGAAGATGTCGTGCGTTTCGTATTCCACCTGGTCCAGCTCGCCGGTTAGGGCGGCCGTGATCATAGCGCGGGTGTGGCGAATCTTGATGCGGTGTCCGACACCGTAGCTACCGCCGGTCCAGCCGGTATTGAGCAACCAGATGTTGGTTTGGTGTTGGCGCATTTTTTCGCCCAGCATTTCGGCGTATTGGGTAGGGTGCAGGGGCAGGAAAGGCGCGCCAAAACAAGCCGAGAAAGTAGCTTCGGGATCGTCAATGCCCGCTTCCGTACCGGCCACTTTGGCGGTGTAACCGGAAATGAAGTAGTACATGGCCTGGGCGGGCGTCAACTTGGAGATGGGAGGCAATACCCCGAAAGCATCGGCGGTCAGGAAGAAAATATTATTGGGATGGTTGGCGCGGGCGGGCTGCACTGCATTGTCGATATGGTAGATCGGGTAGGAAACTCGCGTATTTTGTGTGATTTCGGCATTGGCGTAATCGACCGTGCGGGTGTTTTTGAAAAACTTGATATTTTCCAGGATCGCCCGGTGTTTGATGGCGTGGTAAATTTCCGGCTCCTTTTCCGCGCTTAAATTGATGGTTTTGGCGTAGCAGCCCCCTTCGAAATTGAAGATCCCGTTCTCGGACCAACCGTGTTCGTCATCGCCGATGAGCGGACGGTTGGGATCAGCCGAAAGGGTGGTTTTACCGGTGCCCGACAGGCCGAAGAAAATGGCGGCGTCACCCTTCTCCCCTACGTTGGCGGAACAGTGCATGGGCAAGATGCCGTGGTCTTTGGGTAAAACGTAGTTCAGTACGGAGAAGACGCCTTTTTTGATCTCACCGGTATAACCGGTACCGCCGATGATGATCTGCTTTTCCGTGAAATTGATGATCGCAAAGTTGTGTTGGCGCGTACCATCCACCTCGGAATCGGCCTGAAAGCTGGGCGCGCAGATGACGCTCCAATCGGGAATGAAGTGGAGCAGTTCCTCTTCGGTGGGCCGCAGGAACATGTTATAGGCAAACTGGTTACTCCAGGGATATTCCGTAGCCAGGCGAATATTTAAACGGTATTGCTCGTCGGCGCAAGTGTAAGCATCCCGTACAAAAACGTCTTTTCCTTTTAGGTAGGCCAGCAACTTGCTGCGCAACTGCTCGTACTTCTGGGCGTCAAAAGGCTTGTTGATCTCACCCCAATCTACCGAATTCTTGGTCAGCTCATCCTCAACGATAAAGCGGTCTTTCGGAGATCGGCCCGTAAATTCACCGGTGCTAACCGCTATGGCGCCGGAATCGGTAAACACCGCCTGATTGCGCATTACGGCCTGTTCCATAAGCTCTTCCGGGCTAAGGTTCCAAAAGGCACGGTTAACACTAGTAATCCCTAAATCCTCGAGCTTGGCTTGCGGATTCATAATTCCAAACTTTTCCATCACGATCTTTTTGGTAGGCTCCTCCCCGGGAAAGGGGGGATAGTGATATAAATTGGTTTATTAAATTAGAGCTTTAGTGCAAAATAAACACTTTTTCTCCAGTGGAGGAAATTTCTCCACGGCCAAAGGGTAAACCCTGTGGAATTCGCAGAGCGACTATTCCACAGGGTAAACT
>CAYWHT010000266.1:0-6357 GCA_964458135.1 uncultured Saprospiraceae bacterium
AAGCCTCGATCTAGCCCCAGCTATACCTGCGTTTTTCGCCCCCGACGCTTGCGGTTGGGATCAAGACTTGCCAGCCGAAAAAATAGCGGCGTCCTATTTTCACAAATCTCATGTTGTCAGACTTTAGAGACCCCATGAAGGTTCAATCATAAAGAAAGGGGAAAAACGTTTACTTCCTATTAGGATCAAAGTTATGGCATTTTCTCCAGAGACCAAGAAAAAAAATGGGTCTATTCCTTTTCGAACTGCTTTAGTGGTTTTTGTAGTTTTTTGTAAAACAGCCTTTTGTGTCGGGGTCTCCGCGCAGGAGAACTTTTCTTTACGGCTAGTCACCCTCGATAAGGACACCAATTTTCTGGAAAACTATTCCTTTCCACAGCAGTTTCCCGACACCCTCGCTTTGGTGCGGGAGCTCCGGCAATTACTGGGAGCATTGCATGCCGACGCCTATCTGGAAGCTTCGGTAGACACGCTGGTCCGCCAGGATAGTCTTTTTCTGGCTTTGCTGCACGTCGGGCCGCCCTACCGATGGTTGGAGCTCCGCAACGGCAACATTGAGGCCGGTCTTCTGCAGCGCGCCGGTTATCGGGAAGCCTCGTTTGCGGGGCGCATCTTCTCCCGCCGGGAGCTCTTGCGCCTACAGAGGGCCATTTTGCGGGAAGCCGAAAATAGTGGGCACCCTTTTTCCGAGCTTGGTCTACGGGATATCCGGATCAAGGGCAATCAAATTTCGGCAGCCTTATACCTGGAGCGCCGGGAGCGCATATTTTTCGGACCGATGCGGCTAGAGCCCGATTCGCTGGTCGAGGCGGTTTATCTGGCGCGTTATCTGGGTATTCAGCCCGGTCAGCCTTACGATCGCGAGCTGGTGGTCCAATCCCGGGAGCGCCTTCGAGATTTGCCCTTTCTGGATTTGGCGCGACCTCCCCGGGTGCAGTTTTCCGGCCGGGAAGCGCAGCTCGATTTAGCGCTTCGTTCGCGGCAGGCAAGTCGCTTCGACTTTTTGATAGGCTTGTTGCCCAATAATAGTCAGACCGACGGGGTGCTAATAACGGGTTCCTTCGAAGGCGAGCTCCTCAACCAATTTAGTCGCGGCGAACGCCTCTACGCCCGATTCGAACAATTGCGCCCCCAAACCCAACAGCTCGACCTCGCCTTCAACTACCCCTACATCCTCGGCACGGCGGTGGGAGGCGACTTCCAGTTCAACCTCTACAAACGGGATACTTCTTTCCTGGATGTTAAGCTTGACCTGGGGCTGCAGTATTATTTTACCGGCAATAACTACCTCAAGGTATTCTGGCGCAATTACAGCTCCACCCTGCTTACGGTAGATGAAGACCGCTTGCTCAATACGCGCCGCCTACCCGACCAACTTGACGTCAGCAATACGAGCTTTGGCCTGGAATGGCTCCAGCAGCAGCTCGACTACCGGTTCAATCCCCGCCGGGGTTGGAGCCTATTCCTCCGCGGCGGCGCCGGTCGCAAACGCATTGAACGCAACCTGGATATCGAAGAACTCGACTTGGGGTTTCTTTACGACAGCCTGGACTTACAGAGCTTTCAATACCAACTCGACGCCCGCCTGGCCGGCTTCATCCCTCTCTTCCGGCAAAGCACCCTCAAAATAGGCGTGGAAGGGGGCTTTTTGATTTCCGACGGTGACATCTACCAAAACGAGCAGTATCGCATCGGCGGGAATAAAAGGTTGCGGGGCTTCGACGAAGAATTCTTCAACGCCACCCGCTACACCCTGGGCACGCTGGAATACCGCTTGCTAACCGGCCGGAATTCCTATCTCTATCTCTTTGGCGACTACGCCTGGTTGCAGGACCAGACCGCCCGGCGCAACGACACTCTTTTCCCCTACGGATTCGGCGCCGGCATCACCCTGGAGACGCCGGCCGGGCTCTTCGGGCTGAGCTTGGCTTATGGCGGACAAGGCGGGGCGCCGATCGATTTCAGTAGCCCCAAGATCCACTTCGGATACGTCAACCGCTTTTAGCCGGGCCGGCGTTTTAAGACGATTTCCAGGGCTTCCAGCCAGGCCGGAGCGTAGCGATAAACGGTAAAATAAGGCACGCGTTCCGCGCCGAATTGGCGGCGCACTCGCTCGATCCTGGGATGCATGCTGCCGAGAAAATCGAATTGGGAGAGGCCCAGTTGCCGGCTGGTAAAGCGGATCAATTCCCAGGTCAGAAAGATGCCGGCCCCGCTGTGGCGGAATTGGGGGTCATCGCCGGCGACGAGCAGGTAGCTGCTTTGGGCGTCCCATAAGAGAAAGGCGGCAGAGTGGGGGCGCCCGTGGGCATCGACGGCGCAGAACAGCCGGCCGGCGTTGTGTTGAGAAGCCGCGAACGCCAGCTGCCGGATCAACGACTGGCTAAAAGGCGGCCGCAGTGATTGCCGCTGGTAACTGGCCGCGGCCAGCCGGTAAAGCATTTCCGGCTTTGCCTCCAGCTGCAGGCTAAGATTTTCGGTCGCCTTGCGGAGTTTGTTATTGCGGTAGTCGGTACTCAGGCCGCGGTAGGTTTGGTCCAGATCTTGCAGGTTCCTTAGCCGGTAGGAATAGCACGTCGTTTGCCGAAAGCCGGCCCAATAATAGGGCAGCCAATTTTGGCGGCGGTAATGCAAGTGTTGGACGTGCTTGTGGGTTTTGGGCAGGCGATCGATTAAGGCAGCCATCAATTTGATTTCCTGGCCGGGGCGCTCAAAGTCGGGATGTAGCCAAGGGCCCATGAAGCGGGCAAAGGTCGGCATAGTGATGGTGTGCAAGCCGTAAAGAGATTTTTGAAAGTAAGGCAGTACGGCTGCGGTTTTGCCGCCTTTTTCCACCGATACGCATTGCCAGCGGCCGGGGCCGCAAACCACGTCCAGCCACCAGGGTTGCAGGAAAACCGGTAGGTCGGGAGCGGCCCGGCAAAATTGTTCGTATGTTCGGCGCCTATCCAAGCGTTTCGGTCGGTTTTTTCCGGGCGATGAGCAAACCGTCGCGCAGTGGCAACATCAGGGTTTCTACGCGCGCATCGGCGGCGATTTTATCGTTGAAGGCCTTGAGGGTTTCGGCATCCTGGTCTTGGTTGTGGGGGTCGATCACTTTTCCACTCCAAAGCACATTATCGGCCAAAAGAAGACCGCCGGGACGCAGCCGGTCGATTACCAAATCGTAGTGCCGTTGGTAGTCCTGTTTTCCGGCATCGATGAATACGAAGTCGAAGCGCCCCTCCAGGTTTGGAATAATGATTTCCGCCCGCCCGATGTGCAAGTGCACCCGGGCTTCTAATTTCGCTTTTCGCAGATACTTCCGGATCAAATATTCCAATTCTGGATTGGCCTCAATAGTGTGTAATACACCTTTCGTTTGTAATCCCTCCGCCAGGCAAATGGTAGCATAGCCGGTAAAAGTGCCGATCTCCAGGATGCGTTGCGGACGCTGCAGCCGGCTGAGCAGACGCAGCAACTGGCCCTGCAACCGCCCCGACATCATCTGGGGGGCCAGGGTTTTGAGGTGGGTTTCCCGCTCGAGCTCGTATAGTACCGGGGAGGGCGGTTGCGTATGCTGTTCGCAGTAACGGTGCAAATTTTGCAGCAATCTGTCCATAATTTAACCGGACAGCCTTTTGGGTTTTACCCATCAAGAGGCCGTCCGGTTGAAACAACGGTTTATTAATTCACAAACGGAATCACCAGTTCCTGATCGGGATAGATGAGGTTGGGATCGTCGATTTTATCTTTGTTGGCTTCGAAGATTTCCTTGTACTTCATGGGATCGCCGAAGTAGTGCTTGGCGATAAGAGAGAGGGACTCGCCCTTTTGCACAAGGTGCTTGGCGTAGTGATCCGAAGATTCCACTTTGATGTCCGCCACCAGGTCGCCGGGGTTTTCGCCGCCGATTTCCTTGATCTTATCCCAGAGGCGGTCTTTTTCGTATTGGTTGTTCGCCATTCCGCCGATGTGGAGTTTGCCGTCTTTTTCTTCGACGAAGCCGTCTTTGATGCCGAGCTCTTCTCCCAGGTCGAGTACGGGTTGATACTTGGATTGTAAGGCCATGGTGAATGAGTTGTGAAGGTTAAATAAAAATTAGTTTTTCGATTCCTTTTAAGATTATTACACAAAATACACAGTCTTTTATTACCGCCTCAAGGCCGCCGGCCATTTATAGACTACAAAAATAGCGCCTCACAGAATGATAAAACATTTTGATAGATGTAAAAATCGCATGGATACTTATTTTTTCCGATCTTTGCCCCTCATTTATAGTTTGTCACCTCTAGCATTTGTGAATGCTGACTGGCTCTTTTTTACGCCTCGCCGCGTTAAAAAGCTCTGGCTACGCCTAGGTTTTTTGCCCCTGACCCGGCGGTTGGGATCCCGGCTCTGGCGAGCCAAAAAAATAGCGGCGTCCCATTTTCACAAATCCTGACTTGGCAGACTACAGGGAGCAGTTGTCAATCCCAATTTCCAACGACTCCATGCGCATCCCGCGCCCCTCCGGCGGGGCTTACAAACAGAAGACGAAATTATGGCACAACCAGCGAGTGATTTTTTCAAGAAGCTCATCGCCCACTGTAAGGAATACGGTTTCATTTTTCCCTCCAGCGAGGTTTACGAGGGGTTGAGCGCCACTTACGATTACGGTCCGTACGGGGTGGAGCTTAAAAACAACATCAAAGATTACTGGTGGCGATCAATGGTTCGCATGCACGATAATATTGTCGGGTTGGATGCCGCCATCTTTATGCACCCGAAAACCTGGAAAGCTTCCGGCCACGTAGACGCCTTCAACGATCCGCTGATCGATAACAAAGATAGTAAAAAACGGTACCGCGCCGACCAGCTTATTGAAGGGCATCTGGAAAAGCTCGAGGGAAAGATTTCCAAGGAAATTAGCAAAGCCCGCAAGCGCTTCGGCGCGGATTTCGACGAAACCAAATTTCGCGAGACCCATCCCCGGGTGACCAAGTACCAGGCGGAAATCGACGAAATCAAAGAAAAGCTGAAAAAAGCGCTTTCCGAAGAGGATATGCCCGCACTAAAAGGCTTGATCGAGGAGCTGGAAATTGCCGATCCGGAAAGCGGTTCCCGGAACTGGACCGATGTACGGCAATTCAACCTGATGTTCTCCACCCAACTGGGCAACATTGCCGGCGAAGACGGGAAGCTCTACCTGCGCCCCGAAACCGCCCAGGGCATCTTCGTCAACTTCCTCAACGTACAAAAAACCACCCGCCAGAAATTGCCTTTCGGCATTGCCCAGATCGGCAAGGCTTTTCGCAATGAGATCGTCGCCCGCCAGTTTATTTTCCGGATGCGGGAATTTGAACAGATGGAAATGCAGTTTTTCGTAAAGCCCGGCGAGGAGATGAAATGGTACGAATACTGGAAGGAGATGCGCATGCAGTGGCACCGAGCCCTGGGCACGGATCCCGGGCTCTTGCGCGTCCACGAGCACGACGCCCTGGCGCACTACGCCAATGCCGCAGTCGACATTGAATTTGCCTTTCCCTTCGGCTTCAAAGAGCTGGAAGGCATTCACTCCCGCACCGATTTTGACCTGGGCGCCCACCAGCGCGTATCGGGCAAAAAGCTCCAGTATTACGATCCCGATGCCGGCGAAAGCTACGTGCCTTACGTAGTGGAAACCTCCATTGGTCTGGACCGCATGTTCCTGGCCATGATGAGCGCATCTTTCCGCGAAGAAGTCGTGCCCGGTTCCGAGGATAAAAGCAACATCCGGGAGCTGTTGAAATTGCATCCCGCCCTGGCGCCCGTAAAATGTGCGGTTTTACCCCTCAAGCGCAACGACGAAAAACTGGTGGCCAAGGCGCACGATATTTTCAATCGCCTCAAAGCTTCCTTCAATTGCCAGTACGATGACACTGGCAGCATCGGTAAGCTCTACCGCCGCCAAGACGCCATCGGCACGCCCTACTGCATCACCGTCGACTTCGAAAGCCTCGATGACGACACGGTGACCATCCGCGAGCGCGACACCCTGGAGCAGCAGCGCGTTCCCGTCGAACGGGTGGAAACCATCGTCAGGGAGCGGGTGGATATGAATAAGTTACTTCTGGGAAGAGAAGGGGTGAGTGCCGAATAGGCGTGAGTGAAAGGTTAAAAGTAGAGAGATGCCCGGTACGCGGGACCATTCAATAAACTGTGTTCCGTTTTATTGGAAACGGAGACGGTTCGTTTCGTTAAGATAAGCAGGCATACTTTATTGAACTATTCCCAGACACACTTTGAATGAACAGTTTCGTAAGCATCCCCAAAAATTAGCCCGGATGATGCATAGGTTCTTTGTCACGAGAAGCCAAACTGCCCGCCCTGTGAAATACCGCAGGTAAAGCTTCGCTT
>CAYWHT010000267.1:0-6353 GCA_964458135.1 uncultured Saprospiraceae bacterium
ATCAAAGAACTTATTACACAGTGTACTAGGCGGTTCCATCCTTCCAAAAAGCATCGAGGTCTAAATCTCCCGCCGTTTCCACCACCTCATCCGGTCCAAACGCATAATCCATCAAATCCTCCCGTTTCGACACCCCCGACAAGGTCAGCACCGTCCGGTACCCCATCTGGATGCCGCCAAGGATATCCGTATCCATCGTATCCCCGATGATGGTGGTCTCCTCGGTAGAAAGGCCAATCTTTTTGCGGGCGGCCCGCATCATCACGGGGCTCGGCTTACCCACCGAGAACGCCTTCTTGCCCGTCGCCTCCTCCAGCATCGCGATGATCGCTTTGATGCCGAGGTTGGTCCAGCCCTCCTTCTTGGGGGAGGGGTCCAGGTTGGTGGCGATGAGCTTGGAACCGTGCAGGATCATATCCACGGCGTTGTTGACCATCTCCAGGGTGAAGTTGCGCCCTTCGCCCACCACCACGAAATCCGGGTCCTGGGTGACGAGCTGGTAGCCGTTCTGGTGGAGGCTGGTCAATAGGCCGCCTTCGCCCAATACGTAGGCCGTGCCGTGCGGCTTCTGGCGCGAGAGGAACCAGCCCGTCGCGTCGGCGCTGGTGAAGACGTTCTCCTCCTTGGCCTCGATGCCGAGCGCCGCCAGCTTGTTGACCACGTCGAGGTGGGTGCGCTGGCTGTTGTTGGTCAAAAATAAAAAGGGCACTTCGCGGCGCTGCAACTCGGCAATAAAGCGGTCGGAACCGGGAATGAGGTCTTTGCCGCTGTAGATGACGCCGTCCATGTCGATGAGTAGTCCGTGAGGCATGATGAAATAATGTTGAATGTTGCCCGTCCTCCTTCGCCGGCCGGGTAAAAATATTTAATGGCGTAGGATGGTTAGGGAGGGAATATCGCTTTGTGCTTTAGTGGTCATTTTTCCGTTATCGTGTAAAGTTATAGTCTGACAACATGAGATTTGTGCAAATAGGACGCCGCTATTTTTTCGGCTGGCAAGTCTTGATCCCGACCGCAAGCGTCGGGGGCGAAAAACGCAGGTATAGCCGGGGCTACATCGAGGCTTTTCAACGCAGCCAGGCGGAACTCCGAGGAGCGAAGCGACGATCAGCGAAGCTAAAAAGAGCCAGTCAGCATTCACAAATCTTGCGTTGTCAGACTATAGTGCCCGAGGCGCTGCTCTCTTAGATCCGGCACGTTCCATAGACAGACAAATTACTGTTTTGATGTATCAGAATCCTCAGCATAAGAACCGGAAATTAAATATTTGGCTACCCCTGCTCTTCGCGCTGGTCCTGGTGATCGGTATGCTGGTGGGCATGCGCTTGCAATCGGAATCCCCCACGGTTGTCGTCGAGTCGGATTCCGATGTTTCGAACTCCGTAGGCCAGGGGCAAATCGAAGAAGTCATCCGTTATATCGAAGCCAAATACGTCGATGAAGTAAAGCGTGAAGAGATGGTCCGCTCGGCCATCAATAATATTCTGGAGCATCTCGACCCGCATTCCAACTACATTCCCGCCGAACAATTACAAGCCGTCAACGAACAATTGGAAGGCAACTTCGAAGGTATCGGAGTAGAATTTATGATATTGGAAGATACCATCGTCGTCGTCACTCCCCTGGCGGGCGGGCCCTCCGACCTGGCGGGAATCAAGGCCGGCGATAAAATCGTCGAAGTTGAAGACTCCGTCATCGCCGGGGTGAATATCGAAACGCAGGAAGTAATGGAGCTCTTGCGCGGCGAAAAGGGCACTACCGTCAAAGTGGGCGTCCTCCGTCAGGGTGAAGATCAAATCCGGCAGTTCGAAATTAAGCGCGACGAAATTCCCCTGCACAGCGTCGATGTCGGTTACATGCTCAACGAAGAAACCGGCTACATCAAGGTCAATCGCTTTAGCGCGACGACTTACAAGGAGTTCATGAAAAACCTGGAAACCCTGGTGGAGGAGCGGGGCATGAAAAATATCGTTATCGACTTGCGCCACAATCCCGGCGGCTATTTGCAGCAGGCTACCAATATCCTCAGCCAAATATTCCGGGAAAAGGGAAAGCTGCTGGTGTATACCAAAGGCAGGAGCATCCAGCGCAATGAGTACAAAAGCTCCGGACGCGCCTTCTTCAATATCGAAGACGTAGCCATTCTGATCGATGAAGGGTCGGCATCCGCCAGTGAGATCGTCGCGGGCGCCATCCAGGACCACGACCGCGGATACATCGTCGGGCGCCGCTCCTTCGGCAAAGGCTTGGTGCAGGAGCAATACCGCCTGCGCGATGGTTCGGCCCTGCGGCTAACCGTGGCGCGCTACTATACCCCTTCCGGTCGATCCATCCAGCGCGATTATGACAACCGGGAAGCCTACGAAAAAGAGCTGCAGGCCCGCCTGCAAAACGGCGAGCTGAGCAACTCCAAACGCATCGAAGTAGAAGATTCTACGAAATATTATACCGATGGCGGACGGGTCGTCTACGGCGGAGGCGGCATTTCTCCCGACATTTTTGTCCCCCTCGATACAGCCTTCCTCCACGATCACTACCAGGCGCTGCGCGCCCACGTTCCCGGATTTATCTACCGCATGATGGAAGAGCGGGCGGAAGTTTTAGAAAGCTACGAACTATCGGCCTTTCTGGACGAATTCCGGATAGACGATGCCGCCTTCCGGGAATTCACCCGCTATGCGCAAGAGAAAGGCGTTGAACCACAACCGGAGGCCTATCCGGTGGTCGCAGGAGAGATCAAGCGATTGATTAAGGCGCGTCTGGCTAAGCAACTCTTCAAAGATAAAGGGTTCTACATGACCTGGAATGAAGACGATCCCTTCATCCTTGAAGCCTTGGAAGCCATCAAGGCCGCCAAGCCGATTACCAGCTCCGAGTAAGGAAGTTGGTAGTGAGTAGTCAGACCCAAGCGGGGCGTTCCTCCAACTTAGCCCGGATTAAAGGTGTTGTCAGGATCCACCAACTGTTATGGTCCGCCAAGTCAGCATTCACAAATTTTGGGTTGGTAGACTATAAAATCATTCCCGTAAGAACAACAATTCATCCTGCTCCGACAGCTTGACGACCACCGGGAGCTCTCTGCTGGCCGAAGGATGGTCTTGCTGTTTGGCGATATAATCCACCCCCTGCAGTATGTCGGATCGCACCGAGCCCAAGCCGTTGGGGTAGGAGGCGCCCGGGCTGTTGGCGGGGGTGACGTATAAGGGATATCCGTAGCTGCGGATGAGCTCCCGGCAATAATCATCCTGGGCCAGCCGGATACCAAGGGTGCCATCGGCAGACAATAGCCGGTCCGGAAGATGACGGATTCCCTCAAAGAGAACGGTCAAGGGCCGAACGTGATAGTATAACAGTGTTTCCAGCTTAGGGTGTAGATGTTGTACATACCGTCGTAACATATTTAGCGAGCCTACTAATAATTCAAATTGTTTAGGGTCGCGATCCTGTTTGAGGCGGAAAAGCCGCTCGACAGCGACCGGATTGGTGGCGTCGCAGCTGATACTCCAAACCGTATCGGTCGGATGCAGGATCAGCCCATCGTGCCGGAGAGCCGCAAGGGTGTTCTCCAGATCCGAAATCGTAGCCATAGTGCATGTTGCTTTGTGTGGTTGATCTGGTCCCAGGGGGATTTTCAAAACAGGCCGGCATACGTTTTCCTTTTTTACCGCCGGAATCGCCCAAATGTTAGCCCGGATGATGCATGGCTTCGCAGTAAATGAATTCATACATAATCCGGGTTAGACCCGCCGCCGAGCGCTCTGTCATCGAGCTTACCAAGTGGCGCAATGGAAGAACCCCAGACGGCTTTTGTAGTGAACAATACCTTAAATTACGATCTTGAAAACTTCAGAACGCCCGGCAAAAGTGAATTATTGTCGCTCCGCAACAAATGAAAAATACGGTGAGCGGGCCGCCCGGCGTTACAAATAAACGTACTATAAAGACCGGAATATGCTATTTAAAGAAGGGATGTTCATTAAGCTACTCTGTTCAGTTGGCTCATTGCTTTTGTTGCTTACGCCCCTGCGCGCCGAACACATTGTCGGTGGCGTCATTACCTATAAATGTCTGGGCAACGGTGACTATGAATTTGTACTCCGGGTTTACCGGGATTGTAACGCCACCCAGGGCGCGCCCCTCGATGATTTGGCCAATATTGGCATCTACCGCTGTGACATCGGCGGCAACTGTTCCAACCTGGATCAGGATGATTTCCTGGCCCGCCTGGCGGTTCCGCTTTCGTCCTCTTCTTTTGTGGAGGCGCCGGATTTTCCCTGTCTGATTCCCCCAGACGTATGTGTGGAAGAGGGCATTTACCGCTTTCGCCTGAGCGATTATAATGTGCGCTTACCGGCCGGGGATGTCAGCTACCACATTTCCTACACCCGCTGCTGCCGGAACCGGACGATCAATAATATCGTCAGCCCGGCTAACGTCGGCTCCACCTACACCATCGAAATTACACCGGAGGCCCAGCGCCTTTGCAACAGCAGCCCGACTTTTGATCAGTTCCCGCCAATCGTCATCTGCAATAATCAGCCGCTCGATTTTGACCACTCCGCCACTGACTCGGATGGCGATCAGTTGGTTTACGAATTTTGCTCACCGCTGGATGGCGGCGGCCCGGTAACGGAAGACCCGGTACTCAGTTCCTGCGACGGGGCCCGCCCCATACCGGCCTGTCCGCCTCCTTATGGAAATATTGATTTTGTGTCGCCTACCTTTACCCCCACGACCCCCATGGCGGGCGATCCGGTTATCCGGATCGACCCCAATACCGGTCGGATTACCGGAACTCCCCGAATACAGGGCCAGTTCGTCGTGGGGGTCTGCGTCAAGGAATACCGCGACGGAGAACTCCTCAGCACCGTATTCCGCGATTTCCAGTTTAACGTGGCCAGCTGCGATCCGGTGGTGGAGGCCGGCATCCAATCCGACCGGGTGATCGACGAGCGGGAGTTTCTGGTCAACTCCTGCGGCGTCAATACGATCACCTTCCAAAATCAAAGCCGCGACCGGCAGTTCATCGACTTCTTCGAATGGACCTTCGACATCAACGGCGAGCTTCAAACCTTTGACGAATGGGACCCCACCGTTACCTTTCCGGGAACCGGAGAGTATGAAGGTCAGCTTATCCTTAATCCCGAAACCGATTGTGGCGATACCGCCAATATCTTCGTCAACGTATTTCCCGCCATCGATGCCGATTTTGAATTCAACTACGATACCTGCGTGGCCGAGCCGGTGCAATTCGAAGACCTCTCTACGACGGGTAGCGACGGCATCACCGATTGGCGGTGGTCCTTCGGAGATGGGGGCAGTTCCCAGGAACAAAACCCCTCCTTCCTCTATCAAACCCCCGGGATAAAACCCGCCACCCTCACCGTCACCGACGTCAATGAATGCCAGGATAACATCACCCGCCCCGTGCGTTATTTCCCAGTGCCCGGATTGATTATTATTTCGCCCTCCGCCGAGGTGGCCTGTGCGCCGGTGCCCATCTTTTTCAATAATCTCTCCACCCCCATCGATTCCACCTACGATATCTTCTGGGAGTTTGGCGACGGGGGGACCGGCACGGCGGTGAGCCCGACTTATGTCTACGAAAATCCGGGGATATACGATGTCTCGGTCGATATCACTTCCCCTATCGGCTGTCAAACCGATACCTTATTCGAGGACTTGATTACGGTGCAGGAATCCCCCGTCGCGGGTTTCTCCTTTACGCCCGAAATGCCTAGCAACATCGAGCCCCAGGTCACCTTTACCGACAATTCCGAGCGCGCCAATCGCTGGCTGTACGATTTCGGCGACGGCCGCAACTCCTTCGAACGCAACCCCATCCATACCTACGCCGATACGGGGCGCTTCGAAGTCCGGCAAATCGTCACCCATCCCAATGGTTGCACCGATACGGCCCTCGCCCTCATCGACCTGCGGCCCGAAGTGCGTTATCACCTGCCCAACGCATTTACCCCCAACAGCGACTCGGTAAACGACGAATACCGCGGCGCAGGACTACTGGTAGGCGCCACCAACTTCGAGCTCACCATCTGGAACCGATGGGGCGAAATGGTCTTCCAAACCAACAATCCCGATGAAGGATGGAACGGCCGGAAATTCAATTCCGGCCAACAATCCCCCAATGGCGTCTACGCCGTGCTCGTCACCTTCCGGGGGCCAAGGGGCGAACGGTTTGAATTTAAAACGTTCGCAACTCTAATACGGTAACACGAGTGGCGGCGGGCATGGGAAAACGCCCTACCGTCGTCTCCCGAAAAATGGAGGAGGGAAGAAGCTGGGATGGGTTCGGGGTTCCGAAGGCTGTTCTTTAAAAGAAGAAAGCACTACCT
>CAYWHT010000268.1:0-6321 GCA_964458135.1 uncultured Saprospiraceae bacterium
AATTCGAAAAACCAACTTCGAGCGGAAATGCTTCAATTAAAAGTTATCGATCCGGTTGAATAGCTCGATTTTGAGATTATTAACCAATCATCGATGGGCCATTAGCTTTTATCCGATTGATCGACTTTTCGGAGCGGACGCACTACTCACCACGCACTCTTTTCATCCAGCCAGGGAACGAGAACGGATACCCCTACTAATAAACCGCCTCCGCCACCCGGCGAATCGTACTCGAATCTCCCATCGTGTAGTAGTGCATACAGGGTGCGCCGTTGGCCTTGAGTTCTTTCGACTGGTGGATGCACCATTCAATGCCTACTTCGCGGCGGGCCTCTTTATCCTTGGCCTTGAGCATCTCTTTGGATAACTCCTCGGGCAAGTCGATGTGGAAGATGCGGGGCAGCGCGTTGAGCTGGTACTTTTTGGTCAGCGGCTTGAGGCCCGGTACGATAGGCACCTTGATGCCCGCGGCCCGGCATTTGTCGACAAAGTCGAAATAAGCCTGGTTATTGAAAAACATTTGGGTGACGACGTATTCCGCGCCGGCTTCGATCTTTTGCTTGAGCAGGTCGAGGTCGAGATCGAGGTTCGGGCTTTCGAAGTGTTTCTCGGGATAGCCCGCTACGCCGATACAAAAGTCAGTCTGCTCCCCATCATCAATGTTGTCGTCGAGATAGCGGCCGCCATTCATGTCGCTGATCTGCTTGACCAGATCGAGTGCGTATTTGTGACCACCGTCGGTGGGAATAAATTTGCCGTCGAACTTGGCGGCGTCGCCGCGCAACGCCAACACATTATTGATGTTCAAGAAGTTGAGGTCGATGAGTGCGTTCTCGGTATCGTGCCGGGTAAACCCGCCGCAGATGAGGTGCGGCACCGCATCTACGCCGTAGCGGTGCATGATGGCCGCGCAGATGCCTACCGTTCCCGGACGCTTGCGAATGGCCGTTTTCTCGTAGAAGCCGGTATCTTGTCTTTTATAGATGTATTCTTCCCGGTGGTAAGTGACGTCAATAAAGGGGGGTTTGAATTCCATCAAGGGATCCAAACTATCGAAAATGGCTTGCATGCTCCCTCCCTTTAGCGGGGGCAGTACCTCAAAAGAGATGAGCGTATTTCCATTGGCCTTTTCGAAGTAATCGGTTACTTTCATAAGCTGTTAAAGATTAATAGCTAACTATTTACTGTTAACGAATGATCAGTAATCTTTGATCCAAAATATACCCTTCCGATTGAACGGATTAGTACGCCTCCCCGAGGTTGTGTCGGTCGTTCTTGCATCATTCGCGCCAGTGTTTCGGCGGGCTTATGGGCACGCGATTGTGAGCCAGTTGCAGCGGGCGCGGAAGCAAGATTTTGAGAGGCGTAAGGATGCGTGCTATTTTTGTCTGCGCCGCCTCGCCGGGCGGCCTATCCTGTCTACTGTAGGTCTTTTTAGTGACGTGCAATTAATTGGGTTTTGGGGTTCGATAGGCCAGCAATTTTTTTAGCCAACCTGCCCGCCGTATTTACCAACCAAGGGAGGCGGTCCTTCAACGCAGGATAAAGGAAATAGTGCTTCGGGCACTAGAAAACCCGACACTTGTTGATTGCACGTCGCTTAGCCCTCCGAAAACGATAACAAAGCTACAAATTCAACCGGACTATTCCTAAACCCTATTGTCATGCGCATTTCATAAGCCGCTGGTCGATTCCAAGGCCTTGTTTGTCCGGTTTTTATAAAAAGGGCTTGCGCGGCGTAATTGTTTAAATTAATTTTGACTAAACGTTCGGTCAATTAAAGATGTCTCCGCGATCTAAAGAACAGTATGAGGCCATGCGAAAGCAAAGCCGCGACCTCATCAAAAGCGTGGCCCTGGAATTATTTGCCGGCAACGGCTCCCAACACACCTCCATTCGCCAGATCGCGGAAGCGGCGGACATTTCCAAGGGGTTAATCTACAATTACTTCCCAAGCAAAGAAGCCCTGTTGCACGCCATCATCCTGGAGGCCGTGGAGCGGGAGGAACAGATCATTGACAACTTTTTGCACAGTGAGCTAGCGGCGCGGGCGCAATTGCGGGGAATTATCGAAACGAATTTCACGATGGTGGAATCCGATTTGAAATATTGGAAGCTTTTGCTTTCCCTGGCTTTCCAAACCGACGTACTCCGCGGGTTAAAGCCGCTGCTTCAACGCAAGCGGGACACCATCCTCCGGCAGGCGGTCGCCCTCTTTGAACAGCTGGGTTACCCCCATCCCGAATTGGAAGCCTACTACTTCGGCGCTAAGCTCGACGGGATATTGCTGCACTTTATGACAAGCGTGGATGCAATGGATGAACCTTATCCGTTGACGGAGATGAAGAGGAGGTTGTTGGAGGAGTATGGATTACTTGGTGAATCGTAGCGGGCATCCGTTATCGTTGCTCGGCCGGGTAAAGGCGGTAAGGTATTTAGTTCCCGAGACGCTACTTGTTGGACTATAACGACAAAAAGAATGACGGGCACTATCCACCACAAACAAAAAACATAAAACTCCATATGAGACCGATTCTCAGCCTCCTCCCGTTCCTCTTCGGCATAAGTCTATGGGGTGGGGCCACCCTCGAAGCGCAAGACCTATCCGCCACCGAGATCATTGAGCGCACGGATCAGAAGATGCGGGGTTCTTCCAGTAAGGCCCAGCTGCGCATGACCATCGTCCGGCCGAGCTGGAGCCGGGAGATCAGGATGAAGAGCTGGTCCAAGGGCAATGAATTCGCGTTGATCCTGGTCACCCAGCCCGCCCGCGAGAAAGGTACGGCCTACCTCAAGCGCCATAACGAAATTTGGAACTGGCAACCGACCATTGACCGGGTCATCAAGCTGCCGCCCTCCATGATGTCACAGTCCTGGATGGGCTCCGATTTTACCAATGACGACCTCATCGAGCAGTCTTCTATCGTTACCGACTATGAACACCGGCACGACGGCCTCGACACCATCGACGGTCGCAACTGCTACCGCATTGAATTGATCCCCAAAGAAGGCGCCCCCGTCGTTTGGGGCCGGGTGCTCACTTGGATCGAGCGGGAGGAGTTTATCGAACTGAAAACCGAATTTTACGACGAAGACGACTACCTGGTGAATACGATGTACGGCAAAGCCATCAAAGAGCTGGGCGGCCGCACCCTGCCCTCGGTATTGGAGGTCATCCCCTCCGACGAGGAAGGCCACAAGACGATCGTGGAATACCTGGAGCTGGAATTCGACATCCCCATTGAGGATGAATTTTTCTCCGTGCGGAATATGAAACGCGTTAGATAGCAGGAGGGGTAGTTGGTACTTGCTTCGTAGCGAGCTCCACTACCATAGCCTGCCAGGTCAGAATTCACAAATTTTGGGTTGGCGGATTCTAACTTTCCCCGGCTGACGCAGGAGGACGGTTACCAATACCAATAACCATCAATCATGCTATTTACCTTATCCTGGCGGAACATTTGGCGCAACCGCCGCCGCACCTTGATCACGGCGGCCTCAATCCTCTTCGCGGTGCTTTTTGCCGCCTTTATGGAGGCGCTGCAGAAGGGCGCCTGGAATCACATGATTGACAACATCGTCAACTACTACTACGGTTACGTACAGATCCACGAGGCGGGCTACTGGGAGGAGAAGTCGATCAATAAAGCTTTTGCGTTGACGGATTCGCTTGATCGATTGGACCAAACCATCGACCCGGTGCGAGCGGTCGTACCGCGCATCGAATCGTTTGCGCTGGCCTCGGTAGGCCCGAGTACGACCGGCGCCCTGGTCGTCGGCATTGATCCCGAAAAAGAAAACCGGATGACCCAGTTGAGAGACCGAATTGAGGCGGGGGAATATCTGAAAGGCTCCGACCGGGCGGTATTGATGGCCGAAGGGCTGGCCGGTCAACTGGAATTGGGCATTGGCGACACCCTGGTGTTGATCAGCCAGGGCTACCACGGCGTCAATGCCGCGGGCAAATACCCGGTCAAGGGGCTCGTGCATTTCGGCTCCCCCGAGCTCAACAAGCAGATGGTATACCTGCCGCTGCCGGAAGCGCAGTGGTTTTACGGGGCGGCGGGGCTGGTCACCAGCCTGGCCTTGCAGCTCGACGACCGCGACAACATCCCGGAAGCCACCCGGGCCCTGCGCGATCAGCTGGACGCCAGCCGGTACGAAATTATGGACTGGCGGGAAATGATGCCCGAGCTTGTGCGGGCCAAAGCCCTCGATAGTGCAGGCAACATCATCGTGTACATCATCTTGTACCTGATCATCGCCTTTGGCATCTTCGGCACCATCCTCATGATGACCAAAGAACGGGAATACGAATTCGGCATCCTGATCTCCATCGGCATGCAACGCTGGCGGCTGGCTTTCTCAGTATGGCTCGAGACCATCATGATCGGACTGCTGGGCGCCTTCCTGGGCATCCTGGCCAGTGTGCCCATCGTCTGGCATTTTCATCACAACCCCCTGCGTTTTCCGGGGCAGTACGCGCAAGCCCTGGAGGCTTTTGGCTTCGAGCCGATCTTTCCGACGGAGTTTGACTTCAACATCTTTTTCGCCCAGGCCCTTCTGGTCTTTTTGCTGACCAGCGTGCTGGCTTTATACCCGATACGGAAGATTTACCGCATGCATTTGGTGGAGGCAATGCGGGATTGAGCGGTAGCTGGTAGTGGGTAGTGGCTTCGTAGCTATGGAAGTACTGGTGCGGATCGCCGATTGGAAACCCCAGGGGTAGTCATTTTCCGGCGCACCCATAGGTGCAGCCGGTTTGTAGAAAAGATATGCGCTAAAGACGGCTTGGCGCTCCGGAGGAGCAGCCTGTTTTGGGGATGCTTAGTGTGTTTGCTTATCTGGATGAAACAGACACCGTTTAAAGTCTCCCATTACCCCCTTGCGATAGTGGGCTTTTTGCCCGATTTTCCGAAAGGTGAATTAAGGATAAAGTGATACAGTAACCAAAGAATCCATAAATCAACAAATCCATGATCCCCATCCTAGCCTGGCGAAACATCTGGCGCAGCACCACCCGCAGCCTCGTCGTCATCGGAGCGATTGCGCTGGGGATTTGGGCGGCCCTGGCGATGACCGGCTTTGCCACCGGCATGGTCAATAGTTACGTGAAGAACGCGGTGACCAATATCGTCTCCCACGTGCAGATCCACCATCCCAAGTTTGAGGACAATTACGATCTGCGCTATTACCTTCCACAGGCGGCGGATAAAGCCAATCTTATCCGGCAGGTGGAGGAAGTGCGTCATCTGAGCGTGCGTTCCCTCGTATCGGGTATGCTGGCCTCGGGGCAGGGGGCGCGGGGCGTGCGGGCCAAAGGTATTGTGCCGGAGGATGAAGCGCGGGTTAGCGGTCTGGATGGCAATATTGTCGAAGGCGGCTACTTCGAAAATGGTAAAAAGAACGCCTTGCTCATCGGCCGGCCGCTGGCCGAAAAGCTTCATGTCAAGCTGCGTTCCAAGGTGGTGTTAACCTTTACGGATCTGGGGCAAGAGCTCACTTCGGCGGCCTTCCGCATCACGGGCATCTTCGATACCGGAAATAGCCCCTTTGACGAAGGGCACGTCTTTGTCAGGCGCCAAGACCTCAACCGGTTGATGGCGCCTTCGAGCGGTAATATGGCCATACTATCTGGCCGGGGCGGCGGTTCGTCTATGCAGGTTACCGATATAAATCAGCTGGCGCACGAAATCGCCATCATGCTGGAAGACAGCCAGCAGGCGCCGGCCGTAGCCGATGAGCTTGGGGGCGCCTTTCCTGATTTGAAGGTGGAGACTTACCGGGAGGTGGCTCCCGAGTTGCAGCTCTACGAAAGTCAGATCCATTCTATCTCGATCGTCTACTTGGTGATCATCATGCTGGCTTTGGTCTTCGGCATCGTTAACACCATGCTGATGGCGGTGCTAGAGCGCTTCCGCGAACTGGGCATGCTGATGGCCATCGGCATGAGCAAGGGGCGCGTATTTGCCATGATTGTGCTCGAAACAATTATGCTGAGTATTGTCGGCGCCCCCCTGGGCACTCTGGCCGGCTGGCTCACCACTTATTACCTCGGCAACTACGGCCTCGACCTATCGGCTTTCGCGGATACCCTGAAGATGTACGGCATGTCGGAGATCGTCTACTTCGAAGTACCACCCGTAGTATACGGACAAATCGCGGTAGCCGTAGCGGTAACCGCCATCATCGCTTCCATTTACCCGGCTTTTAAGGCCATACGGTTGCGACCGGTGGAGGCGATACGGAAGATTTGAGATAATGGTTAGTACACTGTGTAATAAGTTCTTTGATGTTTTGGGATGGGTATTTTGGCGAAGG
>CAYWHT010000269.1:0-6300 GCA_964458135.1 uncultured Saprospiraceae bacterium
CTGGCAACCATTTGCGCCGCTGACTACGAAAAACTCATGCATCATCCGGGTTAACCCTTTGGCCTGCAAACGACCATCTATGGAACTTCACTTCACCATTTTCTTCGCCCCGAAGCACTAGTGCTTCGGTAGCGTCCAAATCTGGTTATTTTCGGCATCAAAGGCAAACTCCCAACAAGCCCTAAGAAAAATTTAGGCTGTCGCCGCGCCTCCTATCCGGTTGTAATACCGCAGACTTTCCCGGATTTCTTCCGGCTTGCCCCGCTGGTCGATGCGTACGCTTCCCGCCGCTGGAATTAGGGAAAAATTAATACGACCACCTTCATTTTTCTTGTCGTTTTGCATGAGCCGCAATAAATCTCCGAAGATGGATTCGGGAAGGTGGCGAAAACCGTAGTGCTGGATAATCCAGGCGGCGATTTGGTCGACAACGGCCGGCGCCAACCCTACCCGTAGATGGGATAAGAAGGCCTCGGCCACCATCCCGATGGCTATCGCCTCACCGTGGAGCAAGGGGGCTTCGCGCTCCAAAAAGTAACTTTCTAGGGCGTGGCCGACGGTGTGCCCGTAATTTAGCGCTTTGCGCAGCCCCTTTTCCAGGGGATCCGCTTCTACGATCTTCTGCTTGATGCGCAGTGAGGGGGCAATCAACTCCTCCCAACTTATATTGCCGAGCTCATCGATGGCGGCGATGCGCTCCCACTGGCCGCCATCGGCAATCAATCCGTGTTTGATGATTTCGGCAAGACCGCTGCGCAATTCCCTCGGGGGAAGCGTTTGCAGAAACCGGGGATCGATAAAAACGGCGCGGGGATCCTGAAAAAGGCCGATACTATTCTTGACCCCGTTAAAGTCGATGCCCAGCTTGCCGCCGATGGAAGCGTCAACCTGGGAAAGCAAAGTCGTAGGAACTTGCACGAAATCAATGCCTCTTTTGTAAGTCGCCGCGCAGAAACCGCCCATGTCACCGAGAACGCCTCCCCCCAAATTGAGACAGAGCGCCCGGCGATCGATTTCCCACTCCATCATTTGGGACCAGATTTGCCGGCAGGTATCGAGGTTTTTAAAGCGTTCGCCGGCGGGTATTTCGATCTGTACGCTAGAGTAGGCGCGCAGCGAAGGAGCGAGAACCGGCCAGCAAAGCGCCCGGGTATGTTCATCGGTCAGGACGACGATCCGGGAATAATCTCGCTCCCTCAACCAGGCCCGAAGCGCCGCCCGGTGATCACCTAAGTAAATGGTGTAATTGGATAAATGCAAAACCTCCATAAATATTAATCCTCTGTTTCCCCGGCATCCCAAACCACCCGGGTCGTCCAGGCTTCCGCCTTATCCGAAAAGAGGGCTTTGGTTTTTTTCCAGGTATTCCGAAAGAGTTCCGATTGGCGGTAATTTTCCAGCGCCTCCGGGGAATCCCAGATACTGATAGTAAATAAGACGTGGCTGGGCGACGCACAACGCAACAACTCCAAATGACGGCAACCCGGAAAAGCGCGAATGCGTTCGTTGCTTTGCGAAAAAATACTCAGAAATTCATCAACCCTGCTGGGTTGAAAGCTCATCTTGACAATTCTTTTGATCATGAGTTAACACCCTGCTTACAAAATTTAAGGAAATACCAGTTAGTGGTCGTCCTCCCGGAAATCGATTTGTACGGTGTCCTCGATGTTGAGCCCCAGCAAAGTACTGGCCCGGCCCATGTTAATGGCGATTTCGATGTATCCCGCCGAATTAAAAAGGCACAGGGGCTCACCCACCGGCACGTCGTAGTAATTGGTGCTGAGTTGGCGAATGGGATCGTGGCGTTTGAAGTAAAGCTCAAACGGACGCCCCTGCCCGATGCGGTCAAAGAGCGCCCGGTCGATATTGGCAATAACATTTTCGAAATTGTCGATATGGATGACGGAACCCCGTATCTGGGAGCGGCTGATCACGGGTTGCAGCGTTAGCCGCTGCACCATCTTCTTGCTCTTGCGCCCAATGCCGCTGAATGGAGCCGCAGACAACAGATGCCCGACGGCGTCGGCGTATAACTCTTTGAGCGGAAAATTGCCCGCCTCCGGATAATCCAGCTTGTAAACCGATTTCGGGCTCTCTTCAAACAGTAGGGAAAATATGCCGTTGTCCGGCCCTATGAAAAAATGATCCCGGTAGTGGATGGCTAAAAACCGCTTTTGGGAAGAATAGAAGTTGTTGACGCTCAGGATGTGAATGCTGCCATTGGGAAAATCCGTCCAGGCATTTTTAAAGATAAAGGCCGCCTGAACTATATTATAATTCTTGATGTTGTGCGTGATATCGACGATCTTGAGATCTGTATTCCGGGATAAAATTGCCCCTTTGATTACCGCAACGTAATAGTCGTCCAATCCAAAGTCAGTAGTAAGCGTTACAATGGGCATTTTGCCGGAATGATTTTTTTCGTTTGCAGTTCTCGTGGAAGACGCTAAAATCTTAATTTTACTGCAAATAGCAACAAAAAATTACAAACAAGGAGCCATATTGAGCGAAATTATTTTAACGGTGGAGGGAGTTGATCCCGTAGAGCTGTTTGGTGAGAAAGATGTCAAATTGAATCTTCTGCGCAAAGCATTTCCCGATGTTACGATTACCTCCCGTGGCAATCACCTGAAAATCGCCGGTGAAAAGAAAGACACCCAAAAGGCGAAATCCAAGTTTGAATTGATGGTCCGATTGCTCAAAGAGCATCACGAACTGCCCGTGCAAACCGTGGAAGACGTCCTCAAAGGCAATAACCCTTTCGCCCACAAACTCAGCAACGGTACCGCTAACAAGACCATCGTTCATGGTCGTGGAGGACGGCAAATCAAAGCCAAAACCCCCAATCAAAAACTCCTGGTGGAAGCCTCCGAAAATAGCGACGTCGTTTTTGCGGTAGGTCCCGCCGGAACTGGAAAGACTTACACGGCCGTAGCCCTGGCCGTCCGGGCCTTAAAAAATCGGCTGGTCAAAAAAATCATCCTCACCCGCCCGGCCGTAGAAGCCGGAGAAAGTTTGGGCTTCCTTCCCGGAGATCTCAAAGAGAAGGTAGACCCCTACTTGCGCCCTCTCTACGATGCCCTGGATGATATGTTTCCCGCCGATAAGCTGGATCATTTCATGCAAAACCGCATTCGGGTACTCTCTCCGCTGGCTATTATCCGATGCGCGCCGCTCGATCACGCCGGAAGCATAATCGACGTGGTCCCGACCTGCACTACCATGCAGCTGAAAATGTTCCTGACCCGTCTGGGCCCTTCGGCGAAATGTATTGTCACCGGTGATTTATCCCAGGTGGACTTGCCCTTTCACCAGAAATCCGGGCTGCGCAGAGCAATAGAGATATTGTCATCGCTGGATGGAATCGAAGCCGTCTATCTGGAAGCCGAGGATGTTGTCCGGCACCGCCTGGTCAAAGAAATTATCAACGCCTACGAGCGAGCCGACGAAAACGCCAAAGCCCGCCGCCGAAAAAGCGGGAAGTCAGACGAAGAAGAGTAATCCCGGGCAAACAAATTCAACGGCCCGGATAGTTTCAATAGCAGACTTTAGATTCAAACTCATGCAATTCAAAATTAAAGTAAACGAAGGGAAAAAGCAGGCCTTTCTGCAAATCATGCGCGCCTTGGGAACGCTGGGCGTAGTGGAATCCGTAGAACTGATCGAGGGCGGGCGCCCCCAAAATGGCGACAGGGATGATAGTTGGAACTGGTCGGACGAAGTCGAAGGGGATAAAACGACCCAAGAAATGGCCAAACAGTACCGAGATTTAGTAGATTAGGGCCATGATCTACCGAATCCGGAAGCCGAACCCCCAACTGCGCGGCGCCGTCCACCTGGCGGGTTCTAAAAGCATTAGCAACCGCGCCCTCATCATTCGCGCCCTCAGTGATCAATCTTTCCCGATCGACCATTTGGCGAATGCCAGAGATACCGAGTTGTTGAGCGGATTGCTCGACAGGCATGCCGAAACCCGGGATGCTGGCGCGGCGGGCACCACCTTTCGTTTCCTTACCGCCTATCTGGCGTTTCAACCCGGTAGGCAATTCCTTACCGGCACCCGCCGAATGAAAGAACGCCCCATCGGAATTTTAGTAGACGCCCTCAACCATCTCGGAGCACAGATCGAATACACCGAGCGCGAAGGATACCCCCCGTTGCGAATATGGCCGCCCCAAGACCTCCAAAAGGCAGACTCCGTAAACATCTCCGCCGGAACTAGCAGCCAATATATTTCCGCCCTCTTGATGATTGCTCCCCGCCTGCCCCGGGGATTGACGCTCTACCTGGAAAATGAGGTGGTTTCCCGCCCCTACATCGAAATGACGTTGCGACTCATGAACTATTTCGGCGTAGAACACGAATGGGACAACAACGCAATCGACATCCCTCCCCAACGATACCAAAGCCGGCCCTTCCGGGTGGAAGCAGATTGGTCGGCTGCGTCTTACTTCTACGCGCTGGCTGCTTTTTCCCGGGAAGTAGACCTTCAACTGGATGGCCTCTTCGAAGAAAGCGTTCAGGGCGACGCCATTCTGGTAGAAATGATGAAAGTTTTTGGCGTGCAAAGCGAATTCAATGAGCGGGGGGTGCGTCTGTACCGTGCGAAGACGCCTCCTCCCGAGACCTTCGAGTGGGACTTTGTTCGCTGTCCGGATTTAGCCCAAACTCTGGCGGTCGTTTGCGCCGGATTGGGCATTCGCGGCTTATTCACCGGCCTGGAAACGCTACGCATCAAAGAGACTGACCGGATTGCCGCCCTGCAGCGGGAGCTTGCCAAAGTCGGGGTCGGTTTTCAACAGCTGAGCCTGCCTACCCAGCCCGGCAACTATTACGAAATTTCCGGGAAGGCCGAAATACACCACCGGCCACGCTTTGCTACCTACGAGGACCACCGCATGGCGATGGCTTTCGCCCCCCTGGCTGCGTTCGGAGAAATTGAAATACAGGACCCGCTAGTGGTCGACAAGTCGTATCCGGATTACTGGAAGGATCTTCAATCCCTGGAATTTCAAGTGGAATAGAGAAGGGCCGGGAAGTTATAGTCCGCCAACCCAAAATTGGTGAATGCTGACTTGGCAGACCATAGGCGCAACTTCCCGGAAGATGAAATGATTAGCCGTTGAAGCCAAGGATTTTAATTTCTACGCGTTGGTTTCGCTTTCTCCCCGCCTCGGTCTCGTTGGTGGCTATGGGTCGCCTTTTTCCGTAGCCTTTGTATTGCAGGCGATTTTCGTTAATTCCTTTTTCTTTGAGGTATTCGACAACCGCTTTGGCCCTTTCCTTAGACAGTTTATCGCAATAAAAAGGCGGGGGTAAGTCATTGGTGTGGCCACCGATTTCTACGATCACATCTTCATTGTCGTCGAGAAACTGAAAGACCTCATTGAGCACCTCGAACGAGGATTCGGTAATAACGGATTTATCAGCTTTGAAAAACAGCTTGTCGATGCGAATGATTTGGCCGGTTTTAAGATCCGAGCGTTTGAGCTCTGCGAAGGACTTCTGCTCCTCTTTTTGCTCTTCCTGGGAAGCTACTTCCGGCGCCTTTTTAGTTTCCGGGGAGTCGGGTTGTCGGTTCGCATTATTTTCCGCGGGTTGCGCCCTGGCCGGCTCCCGGGGGGCCTCCACGACTTCCGGTTCGGGTTGGGGCGGCTCCTGAACCTCCACTTGCGGTTCTTGGACGGCAACTACCTCTTCTTGGCAAGGTATTGGGTTGAGAGAGGAAGCATCGTCGATCAAAATATTGCCATTGTACGGAAACAGCGTAGGTGTTTTGTAGAACACCTCGAGCACGAGGTGGGTGTAATTGGCCAATGGCTTTAGCTTGAACGTATAGTTTTTCCAGGTTGTATTGGAAATCTCCGGGCTTTCGGCCAGGAGATACTGTTTGTCGCAGTTGTCAAAACCTCCGTAAATGCGCAATTGAGCGGGCGTCACATAATTGACGGGTTTGTTTGTCGTTCTGCTAACACTGATGTACAACTCACTGCGCGCCAGGTGTAAACTGAATTCGTAGCACTGACCTTTTTGCAATGGGCTTTGCAGGCGCTGGGATACGGATTCCCAGGTGTCATTATCCCGGACAACCATGCCCAGGTAAGTTTCCCCGTCAATAGCGCCCTTGGTTACGCTGAAAGTGCCGCTGGGTTGTACATCGGGAGGTGTTTCGCTCTCAAAACCGCAGTCAATCCAACCCACGGGAGGCCGGCTATGGCGCGGCATATCTTCAAAAGAAGGATTGTTAAGATATACCGTATCGGTTTGCGCCGGAGCGGAAAAATAGAATAGTGAAAATAT
>CAYWHT010000270.1:0-6293 GCA_964458135.1 uncultured Saprospiraceae bacterium
GGTGTAGGCCACCTGTATTGCGATCAGCCCTAGTAGAGCAATCAAAAACCAATTGAAGGGGCGCCGTTGAAGGTTGCCGCCTTCCTCTCCCGATTGATTATTCTGATTATTTCGTTGCTGATTATTGAATTTCATAGATCTTTTTTGCATTCTTTAGACTTAACCGTTACCCCCCCTCGGATGTTTATTCTACTAAAAACATGCTTCCGCCTGGTTGCACAGTCTATCCTCAGTATTTGGAAAAATTGACACATTTTCAACCCCTTCCCGGAGAAATTTTACTGGCAACTATAGCCTGCCAACCCAAAATTTGTGAATGCTGACTGGCTTTTTTCCGCCTCGCTGTGTTAAAAAGCCTCGCCCTAGTTCCCGAGGCCCTGGTGCCCGAAGCACTAGTTTACGCCTACGTTTTTCGCCCCTGACCCTGCGGTTGGGATCCCGGACCTGCGTGCCGAAAAAATAGCGGCGTCCCATTTTTACAAATCCTGATTTGGCAGACTATAACTTTTTATCTTCGGGCTTGTTCAACTGGCAGCAAAAATGACGACGCTTTAATATGAAGAAAAGCCGGGACTTAACGCAAGGAAACATCAAGCGCCTGCTGACCAAGCTGACCGGTCCCATGGTTATCGGCATTCTTAGCATTCTCACCTTTCACCTTGTCGATACCTATTTTATCGGCCAATTGGGCGGCGATCAACTGGCGGGCGTCAGTTTCACCTTTCCCGTAGTGCTGCTGGTCATTAGCCTGACCCAAGGCATCGGCATCGGCACCATGACGTTGGTCTCCACATCCATTGGTAAAAAGCTCTACCGCCGCGCCGCCCTGGAAACGACAACCGGCTTATTGATCGCCCTGGTCCTCGTCATTTTCTTTTCCGTGATGGGCATTCTGACCATTGATCCGGTATTCCGGGCCATGGGGGCAACGGACCGATCGCTGCCCTACATCCGGGATTACATGGAAATCTGGTACATCGCCATTATGTTTCTAATCATTCCGATGGTGGGCAGTAACGCTATACGGGCGGCGGGCGATACCGTTGTGCCCAGTGTGCTGATGTTTACTTCGGTGGTGTTAAATCTTATTCTAGACCCTCTCCTGATTTTCGGTTACGGGCCCTTTCCGGAAATGGGGGTGCGGGGCGCGGCCCTGGCCTCGGCCATCTCCCGCGGGGTGACCTTGGTGGCGTCAATTTGGGTGCTGGCGGTGCGCGAGAAGCTGATTTCTTTTCGCTTTCCTTCCTGGCAGGTCTTTCGCGAGCATCTCAACGCCATCATGTACATCGGGTTGCCCTCGAGCGGTTCTAAGATGATTACCCCCTTGGGAATCGGGGTGATGACGGGGATCGTCGCCCAATACGGCGAGCCGGCGGTGGCGGCCTTCGGGGTCGGGTTCCGCATCGAGCGTTTTGCATTGAGCGTGGTCAATGCCCTGGCAACCGTGATGGGGCCTTTCGTCGGGCAAAATATCGGCGCCCACTTTTATCAGCGGGTGCGCGACGCCTTTCGCTTCAGCTTTCGCTTCTCCATTCTTTACGGTTTGGTGCTCAGTGGCCTGATCGCCTTGGCGGCCCCCTACGTAGCGAACATCTTCACCGACGATCCCGAGATCATCCGGTATCTCAAGCTATTTCTGTACATCATTCCCATTAGCTACACCCTGCGCGGCATCTTCCAGATTGTCGTAATGTGTTTGAACACCTTGCGCCGGCCCTTGCACGCCGCTTCCCTCTCGGTGGTGCAGATGGTCTTTTTGAGCGTGCCCCTGTCCTGGCTGGCCAGTCGCTATCTCGATGTCTGGGGCGTGTTCGCAGCGCTCATGATTTCCTATCTCTTGTCGGGCTTCATCGCTTTGTATATCAATAAGCGCGAATTCGAAAAGATTGCTGCGGAGCGGGAGCGCAAGACGAAAGAGCAAAAGGCGCCGCCGAAGCAAGCAGTGGCGAAGTAAAGGTTGCTGCGTTTCTTTCGATGGCTTGTTGCTACCTTTGGCTTCGCCACACTCGTAGCTATGTGAGGGTGTTTTTGTCAACTGGAACTTCCTATTATGAAAGATGCACACAACCACTAGCTACCGATACGTCCAAACCCTAAAAGCCTTGCCTTTAGCGTATACATCCCTCCCTGCGGGCAATTCCAAAAAAGCATCCGCATCGACGAGGTTGGCCAAGTCGCCCGAGCCGTGGCCCGCAACCGGTTGGGCGTGGGTGGTTCCGTCGGATTGGTGCTGGAGGCGGACTTGCAAGAAGTAAGTCAAATCCGGCTTGAAAGTGACGTCTTCGGTCAGGATGGCGTGGGCCCTGGGTAGGGGATCCACGCCCAGCGATTGCTGCAACCAGGGATAAAAATACCGCCGGGTGCACATGAAAGAAGAAACGGGATTGCCGGGAAGGGCGAAGACGGTGTTGCCCCGTGCATGGCGCCCGAACCAAAAGGGTTTGCCGGGGCGTTGGCGAACGCGGTGGAAGCGCTTTTCCACGCCCAGTTCTTCCAGCGCCTGCGGCAGGTAATCGAATTTACCTTTGGATACGCCGCCGCTGATGAGGATGAGGGGGTAGCGCTCCAGTAGTTGGCCGAGTCGTTGGCGGATGGTTTCCGGCTCGTCGGGGAGGTGGGCCGTGTCAGCGGGCAGGCCCCAGGCGCGCAGGGTAGCCCGCAGCCGGTGCACATTGGACTTTCGGATCTGGTGGGGGGCGGGGGATTCGTGGATGTCTACGAGCTCATCGCCACTGGAGATGATGACGCATTCCGGGAGGTGAGCGACGCGAAGTTGGGTCTTGCCCACCGTGGCGGCCAGGCCGATCTCGGCGGGAGACAATGGCCGGCCGGCCCGCACGACCCGGTCGCCCCGCCGCCGGTCGATACCCTGGCGGTGGATATTCTGTCCCTGCTTTATGGCTTCGGATTTCAAGCTGGCCTGGCCGCTTTGAATCTCCACATCTTCATAGCGAATGATGGTGTCGGCGCCGCGCGGTAGGATGGCGCCGGTCATGATTTCCACGCATTGGTCGGGGGCGGGAAGCTGGATCTGCGGTTGTCCCGCGGCGCCGGCGCCCGCCACGGGAAAGGTGCGCCGCCCCAGGGCGAACTGCTCGTAGCGGATGGCGATGCCGTCCATGGTGACCCGGTCGTAGGGTGGGAGGTCGCGATCGGCGTAGAGGTCTTCACGCAGATAGCCGCCGATGGCTGCTTCCAGCGGGAGGATGGTGTCTTTAAGTCTCATCGCGTTTTCCAGTACGAGGCGCGTGGCTTCTTCGGCGGTGATCATGGTGCGGATAAATTGATTTTCCCTAACCGGCTTTTTCTTTTTGGGACCGCGGAGGGGTGCGGGGATTAAACAGTTTCCTGAAACAGGGAGTCAACGAAAGCCCGTTTGTTAAACACTTGCAGTTTGTCGATGGCCTCACCCACGCCGATGTACTTGATGGGAACTTTGAATTGGTCGGAGATGCCGATGGCCACGCCCCCCTTGGCGGTGCCGTCGAGTTTGGTGAGGGCGAGCGCGGTCACTTCGGTGGCTTCGGTGAAGTGTTTGGCCTGTTCGATGGCGTTTTGGCCGGTGGTGGCGTCGAGGATGAGCAGGACCTCGTGGGGCGCGTCGGGCATCTTTTTCGAGATGGAGCGCTTGATCTTGCTCAGTTCCCGCATCAGGTTGATCTTGGTGTGGAGGCGGCCCGCGGTATCGATGATGGCGAGGTCGTAGTCGTTATCGATAGCGTACTCGACGGTTTCGTAGGCGACGGCGGCGGGGTCGGTATGCATGCCTTTGTGGAAGAAGGCGCAGCCCACGCGCTCGGACCATATTTTGAGTTGATCTACGGCGGCGGCGCGGAAGGTGTCGCCGGCGCCGATGACGACCTTTTTACCCTGTTGGGTGTACTGGTAGGCCAGCTTACCGATGGTGGTGGTTTTGCCGACCCCGTTGACGCCGACGACGAGGATGACGCAGGGTTTCTCCTTGACGGGCAGGGAAAAGTCATCGACGTCGGTGGTATTATTTTCGGCCAGGAGCTCGACGATTTCGCTGCGCAGGATTTCGTTGAGCTCGGCGGTATTGATGTATTTGTCACGCGCTGCGCGCGCTTCGATGCGTTCGATGATTTTGACCGTGGTGTCGAGCCCGACGTCGGAGGCGATGAGTACGTTTTCCAATTCATCCAGCACCTCTTCGTCAACCGTAGCTTTTCCGGCCACGGCTTTGGAAAGTTTGCCGAAGAAGTTGGATTTGGTTTTTTCCAACCCCTGATCCAGGTCTTCTTTTTTTTCTTTACTGAAAAACTTGTTAAAGAAGCTCATTGCGATAGTTTTGGGTAGGCTTTGATACAAGAAGAGGCTTTCCCTAGTCATGCTAAGAAAAGCCCCTCCGTTAACGGCGTGGTGCTTCGGGCACTAAATACTTGACCATTCTCGCGGTATGCTTCGTTGCTCTTCCCGCTCGCTTCGCGCTTTATCTACCGCCAAAATAGCTTCCCGGAAACGATCAGGTATTTAGTTCCCGTGGCACTAGTGCCACGGTTACTTATTTTCTGCGAAAAATTCTTTCACCTTATCCTTGTGAATCATCAATTCTTTGTATTGGTACTTGCCCGTCTTGGGGTCCTTGACGCTTTGTACAACTTTGACGTGGTCACGGCCGGAGCCGGCATTCTGCACACGCTGTGCTACCCTCGCGTTCTTTGATACTTTTGCCATGATGAATAATTTTAAATAACTCCTCGAAAATAGTGCAGCGCGGAATAATTACTTAATCTCGCGGTGCAAGGTTACTTTTTTTAAAACCGGATTGTACTTTTTTAGTTCCAAACGATCCGGCGTATTTTTCCGGTTTTTCTCGGTGACGTAGCGCGAGGTGCCCGGCATGCCGGACTTTTTGTGCTCCGTGCACTCGAGGATAACCTGAATTCTGTTGCCCTTACTCTTCTTTGCCATGGTGCAAACCGTTTAGAAATTTACAGTTTGATGCCGATGTCGGCGCCTTTCCGTTCCATTTTTTTGAGGTAGTTGTAGATGCCGAGCTTGTTGATGGTTCGGATCGTTTTGGCGGAAACCTTCAGGGTTACCCACTCATCTACCTCGGGGATGTAGAAGCGTTTCTTCTGCAAGTTGGGCACGAAGCGCCGCTTTGTTTTATGGTTGGAGTGCGAAACGGAATGTCCGGTAATCGGACGCTTACCACTCAGCTGACAAACCTTCGACATGATCTTTTAAGTTTAAAGTGTGACTCCGCCAGGATTCGAACCTGGAACCTCCTGATCCGTAGTCAGGTGCTCTATCCAGTTAAGCTACGGAGCCTTTGGGTTGAGCGGTTGCAAACTTACGACAAAGTTGGGACATAGGCAAGAATGGGTTTGGGAAAAAATTAGTTCCGGGGGAGCGATTTTGGGTCTTGCCCGTCCTCCTTCGTCGGCCGGGTAAAAATTTTGGATTACCGTGCCGGCAGGGGGGCATGATCTATTGGTATTGATTTGCGGCTTGTATTTCTTTAAATTAACCCGGATTGGCTATTAAACCAATAACATGATGAAGCTGGAAGATCTCGATCTCAGCAAGACCTACACCTATGCCGATTATCTCAGCTGGCATTTTCACGAGCGGCTGGAGTTGATCCGGGGGAAGATCTTTAAGATGGCGCCGGCGCCGAATACGCATCATCAGGAGATTTCCGGCAATTTGTTTTTCAGGATCCGGTACTCTCTGGGTGATCAAAGGTGTAAGGTATTTACTGCGCCTTTTGACGTACGTATTCCGTTGCCGCCGGGTCAGATAAAAGATGATCAGATTGATACCGTGGTGCAGCCCGATATTTCGGTCATTTGCGATTTGGAAAAGCTGGATGATCGAGGGTGCCTCGGCCCGCCGGAATGGGTGATCGAGATCGCTTCACCCGGTACTTCGAAAAAGGACGCCAAGGAGAAATTTGAGTTGTACCAGTTTTCGGGGGTGCAGGAGTATTGGTTAGTTTATCCGGTGGAGCAACAGGTATTGGTTTACTACCGCAATGAGGATGGAAAATACGTTGGCTTACCGCCTTTTGTGAAGGAGGACCGGATTTACTCCGTCCTGTTTCCCGACTTGGGTATCGATTTGGAGGCGGTATTTCCGGAGATGGATTTGGCGGAGGAGGATTGGGGGGATTATGTGCGGTTATAGGTTGGATGTGCTAATTACGGACTAAGCGATGAGCTGACTTTTTGGGAACCACTCAGGCACTCAGGGCACTAAGATCTTGCTTGCCTGGCTGGCTTTTTGGGAACCACTCAGGCACTCAGGGCACTAAGGTCTTACTTGCT
>CAYWHT010000271.1:0-6268 GCA_964458135.1 uncultured Saprospiraceae bacterium
GAAGCTAAAAAGAGCAAGTCAGAATTCACAAATTTTGGGTTGTCAGACTATAAACACCCCCCGGAAACAAGATCGTTACACCGGATCTTCGGCCGCGAGATCGGTTTTAGTCAGAAAAAGGACACTTCACCTGCTTGTCCTTTAATGCGGTCCCCGAGCGGAACGCATCCATAAATCACCCCCCCCCTTCCAACTTGCATTTCTCCCCGGCAAACGGCATATTACTTTCACTTTTGTATAAGAAATGGTTTAAATCATCCAATGGAACGAATCAACCTCGGTGAATTTGAAGAAATCGTACTGCTGCTGGTAGGGGTATTGCAGGATGAAGCTTACGGTGTGGCCATCATGGAAGAGTTGGAAAAGCAAACGGGGCGGCGGGTGAACATCAGCGCCGTGCACTCGGCCCTGCGGCGTTTGGAGCAAAAAGGTTTCGTCACCTCCCATTTGGGCGGCGCCACCACCAAGCGCGGGGGGCGGCGTAAACGCCTGTTTAAGTTGACCGGCGCCGGGGTGCAGATGCTCGCGCAGGCGAGAGAACTACGCAACAACCTCTGGCGGCAAATTCCCAAAATCGCCTTCCCATGAGCCGATCCTTTAACCATCCACCCCGCTGGGCCGACCGCTTTCTGGAGTGGTACTGCCGGCCCGAGCTTCTGGAGGAAGTGCAGGGTGACCTGTACGAGCTGTTCGAAAACCGTTTGGCCGCCAAAGGAACAGGCCGGGCCAGGCGCGCTTTTGCCTGGGACGTGCTACGTTCTTTCCGGCTGTCCAATATCCGATCACCTAAAATCAAAATTTACCCGACTATGTTCCGCAATTACCTTACGGTCGCCTTGCGTAACCTGAAGCGCAACCGGCAGTATACCGCCATCAACATTTTGGGGTTATCCATCGGTTTGGCTTGTTTACTGCTGATCGCCATCCACCTGCGGGATGAATTGGGGTACGCTCAACACCATCCGAGCGGTATGAGTAGAAGCCATCCCAAAAAGATCCTTCGGGCTGTTAACCCGGATTATGCACGAATTGATCTATTACGCGGCGCAACTGCCCGCCATTCCTGCCCGTCCTTGTCCTGCGCGGCTCATTTCTGCAAGAGACCGGCCTTGGCCCGTAGGATCACCGCAACAACGTCAAATCCCCCCGGTACGTCAACTCCTGCCCATCCAGAAACTTCACTTGAATCATATACACAAAAACCCCGGCGCCGGCATCTTCCGCTTGCCAGGTACCATCCCAAAGGATGGTGCCGCCATCACATACCGGCAGGAGGTTGTCGACCTGGGCGACCAGGTTGCCCCAGCGGTCGAAGATGCGGGCGGTGACGATTTCTTCTACGCCCTTACAGGCGAAGATTCGGAACTCTTCGTTCTGGGCGTCACCGTTGGGGGAGAAGACGTTGGGAATGTAGATGTTGCGATTCCGGTCGATACGTACGAATATGCTGCCGCTGGCGGTACAGCCGTTGATGTCGGAAATCATGAGCTCGTATTCCTGGCTTTCGAGCGGATCGACGATCGGGTTTTGCACGTTGGGCGGCCGCAGATCGGTGGTCGGGAACCAACCAAAGGAATCCACCGGCAGGGAACTGGTGATGATCGGGTCTAATTGAACGGAATCTCCCAGCTCCAGAACGATTTCGTCGCTAGCGAAAGTAACCGATAGTTCTTCGGGTTGATCAATCTGCAGCGTGTCGGTTAAAGTACAGCCCAGGGGGTCGGTAATGGTCACGACTTGCTGTCCGGCGAAAACCGTGGCGGGCTGATCGATTGCAAAATCCAGGCCATTCTGATTGATGCTGTAGGTATAGTCGGACAGGCCCATGCCGTTGCCGCCAAAGACGGTATCGACGAATAGGATGGTGGACTCCCCAAAACAGCGGGGTTCCTGGGGTTGGGGGATGACGGCCTCAATAGGATCGGGAGCTTCCAAAGTATGCATGAGGGAATCCTGACACCCTTTGACATCGGTTACGGTTACGCTGTAGGTGCCGGCGCCCAGGCCTTCGGCAAAGTCGCTGCTGGGCTCGGCAATACCGTTTGACCAGGCAAAGGGAGCTGCGCCCAGCGGGTTGATGGCGGAGGTGTCATTAACGGTTACGGCGAATACGCCGTCGGTATCGTTGCCGCAGGTGGCGTTGCGCGTGCGCTCCGTATCGAGCGACAATTGCAGGGGCGCGGGCTCGGTAAGTTCTACGGCTTGGGTTTTAGTACAGCCGTTGGCGTCGGTGATCAGGGCGGAATAGTTGCCGGCCGGAAGGTTTTGCTGGCTTGGGCCGGTGGCGCCCAGCGTCTGCCATTCGTAAGTAAAGGATCCCGCGCCGCCGCTGGCCGCCAAAGTGACCGAGCCGTCGCTCAGGCTATTACAACTCACCGGTTCCACATCCACATCTACCAAAATTTCGGGTGGAGAGGGAATGTCTACGGAGTCAACCGTAAAGCAACCATCCCCATCCGAGACGGTTAGTTCTTGCTGGCCGGCGCACAGCTGGACCGCCTGCGACTGTTGTACGCCCAGAAATTCTTCGCCCGATTCCCAACGGAAATCAAAAGAGCCGCCGCTGCCGTCGCTGTACCCGGCCATCGCCATGGCTTGACCGTCGCAAACACCTTCAAAACAACTTACCGCAACGGTATCGGTGAAGGTAATCTCGATGGTTGGGGGGTCGTTGACCGTGGCCGACAATTCAATGCTGCCGCAGCCTCCTCCGTCTTCGACCGTGATATCGTAAGTGCCGGCCGCCAGACCCGCAATGAGGTTGAAATCTTCCTGCGAACCGGTGGTTCCGTTGCCCGCCCAGCTGTAGGTCAGGGGCTCGGTGCCGCCTTGCACAAATACGGTGATATTACCGTTGCTCCCCCCCGCACAGGTAGGGGAAGTGGTGGTTACACTATCCAATTGCAAGGGGTCGGGTGCAATGACGAAACCGGAGTCGATGCTGGAGCATTGATCCTGTGCCGTAACCGTTACGGTGTACCTCCCGGGAGAAAGCCCGGTGATCGTTTCGGTGGTGGCGCCGGTGTTCCACTCGATACTGGTAATAGGAGCGTTGCCCGGCGTGGCTTCAACCGTAAGGCTGCCGTCGGTATCCGTCGGGCAATTGAGGGTGTCGTTTTGAATGGTAGCGATTTGCGGGGGAGTCGGCTCAAAGATGGTGACATCCATAGAGTCGATGCAATTGTTTACGTCTTCCACGGTCACGCTGTAAGTGCCGGCGCTTAGCCCGGTGGCGATCGAATCGGTCACGCCGTTGCTCCAGGCAAAGTCGTACGGGCCGGTACCGCCAGTGATGACCAGGGACGCTGCGCCGTCGTTGCCGACGTTACAGCTCTCGTCTTGCCGGTCCACAATACGGATGGAGATCGGTTCGGGTTGCTGAACCATAAAACTATCTACAACCTGACAACCGGCGGGGCCCGCGTCGGTCATCGTAACGGTGTAGGCGCCGGCGGGGAGGTTTTCCAGTTCGCTGGTGGTGTTGGTATTGGTGGGCGCCAGCGGGATCGGACCGTCCCAACTGAAAGAATAGGGCGTTTCCGGACTTGCTCCGTCAGTATTGCCGGTGACGAATAACGCTCCGTCAGTCCCTCCGTTACAGGTGACATCGGTAATCGGACCGTCGACCGAAAGGGTCTTGCTGGCTCCAACGTCTATACATTCTTCCAATTGGCAGCCGCTGTCATCCGTGATGGTGACGCAATATTCCCCCGGTGTAAGGTTGGAGCGGGTGGAAGTGTTCGCAACGTCGCTACCCAGGTTGCCGGGCCAATCGATGGTGTAGTCTCCGCTGGCGGAAGTACCTCCCGTAACGGTAAGGGTGACTTCTCCGTCGGCGATACCGCTACAACTGGCCACAGTTACGTTGGGGGTAACATCAATTGGGGGAGGCATGGATAGTGAATTCTGGGCTACCTCGAAACAGTCGTTAGCCTTGCTCGTTACCGTTACGCTGTAAGTTCCGGAAGGAATACTGTCCAGCACCGGGCCGTCGGCACCCGGAACATTCCAGCGAAAATCGAAAAACTCGGTGGGATTGTTGACCACGATGCCGTTGGTGTCCACCTCTACTTGCAGCGCCCCGTCGCTGGAGTTAAAACAGGAAGGGCGGTTTAGGGTGGAAAGGGAAACCCCAATAGAAGGCGGCCCCAGCACTTCCACCAGGATGGTGTCAAAGTTGGGCACGGGGGTGTTGGAATCTTCGATATACACTTCGTAAGTGCCGCTTGGCAGGGTATCAATCGAAACCGATCCTCCCGGAAACCCGATATCTTGGTCGAAGGGCATGCCGGGTACCGGGGCGCCCTGCTCTTTCCATTGCAACTTATAAGGTGGCGTGCCTTCCGAAACGCGCACCGTAAAGCCGCCGTCGGGGGTGTCGGCGCAGCTGACACTATCTTGTTCCGCGCTGACAAAGAGCACTTCATTGGTGATGCAAACCGCTCCAGGCGTACCGTTAAATCCGAATATGGTGGGCGTGGAATTGCCAATTTCAATATTGGTGGGGTTACTGCTGAACTCGACGGGCGAACACTCCCCCAATTGCCCGATCACGTCTAGGCAAAGCTGAAAAATGGTGGTGCTATCGGGTAAATCGACATTGGAAAGGCCCGCATCCTGCCACGAAAAAGTCAGGCTCGACAGATTGGGGTTGCCGAAGTTGCTGGCCACGGTCATCCCGCGCGCTTGCAGGGTGGGATGGATATTCTGAACGCTGTTGAAACGCAAAATGGTGGAATCCCAGTTGATGCTTCCGTCGAGGAAGCCGACACCCTGAAAATCGGATACTTCCACATCGAGACATACCTGGTCGGCAGGTTGAACGTTGCGCAACGGCAAACGGAAGTTGACCGTTTTACAACCTGTCATATCGATGGAAGTTGTTCCGGCGCAGCTCTTGCCATCGGAAATGACAATGTCGTAGACGCCCGCTTTGGGCACCCGGAAAGAAACCTCGTCACCCGACCCCAACGGCTGACGGACGATTGTCGCCTTGGTCTGAGGATCGTCTTGCAGGCGAATATCCAGATCGTAAGCGGTATTCGGGTCGAATTCCGGCAGGCCGCCCCGTACGTTAAAGGTGGCCAGACAGCCCTCGTTGCCGGGCTCAATTTGCAGGTCGTTGATTTGGATCGGATTGAGATAAACGACACTGAAGGCTTCGTCGATTTTGGCGCTTATACAGGGGCCGGAGGGAGGCCCTTGATTGGGTGCTTCTTCGTATAGTCCATTTTCGAAATCATCGATGGTGAGGGGGGCAAACCAGAATTGCACGGGAAGCCCACTATTAAAGGCGATCTGCAGGAAGCCGCTGTTGGAGAAAGTAACGTCGCCAAAACGATTGCCCGAAGTAATCCAGACTCCCTGATCCTGCTCAAGCGGTGGCCCGTTGGGTGGAAAAATCGGGCTGGTGGTGTTCAGGCTGGGATCCGTCTGGAGGGTGGCCAGGTCGGGGCCAGGTACCGTAGGGATGGAGTCGTAAAAGGCGTAAACGATGCCGGGAGGGGTGTTCGGATTAGGATCACCACTGAGGTCAAAATCCCGGTTGTGGATGATTTCCAGGGAGTCCTCAAAACAAAGAAATATCGTATCCGGGCTCACATCATTACTCTGACCGGTATGGCGGCCGAATTGAATAGTGCCGGCATCGTTGCATTCCATTTTCAAGCCGCTAGGTTCGCCACTCGTAGACTCCACTTTGACGTTGCGGGGGGATTGGGCGTTGAGGGAAAGGACACATACCAAAAGGGCCGAAGCTAGGATAAGCTGCTTTGTCATGTCTGCGCGTTAATTTCACTTAGGTTTAAGTCAAGACTGCCGGATCCGGCAAGACGCTCTTTTAGGGCGGAGTGTATCCGGTATTTCCAGAGCGGTATTTATATCAAATAACGGAAGTAGGCGTTATATAGCACAAATTCGAATTAAAACAATGCTCATGTAAAACGAGAAACAAAAATAGGTATCGTACGGTAACCTGGGGTGAAAAGTGTATTAATTTCTGAAAATTCCGCCTTGGAGTTGGCTACGAGTAAAAAACGAAAGGGAAGATCAATTATTGCTACCCCGCCCCAGATGTTATAGTCTGCCAAGTCAGGATTTCGCTTCGCCTCTACTGCGTGGTGTGAAAATGGGACGCCGCTATTTTTTCGGCTCGCAAGTCCGGGATCCCAATCGCCGGGTCAGGGGCGAAAAACGTAGGCGCGGCCGAAGCTTTTTAACCCGGATGATGCATGAGTTTTTCGTAGGGAGCGGCGCAAATGGTTGCCAG
>CAYWHT010000272.1:0-6267 GCA_964458135.1 uncultured Saprospiraceae bacterium
TAAAAAAATAGCTGCGCCATCATTTCACACCACGCAGTAGACGCGAAGCGAAATCCTGGGTTGTTGTGGAGTTTAATTTTATTAAGCGATGAGAGATTAATAAGTGTCGTGTTTAGATAGGCTAGTACACTGTGTAATAAGTTCTTTGATGTTTTGGGAGGGGTATTTTGGCGAAAGGCAAGGCGCGAAGAAGGAGCATAGCCGTAGCTACGAGACTGATGAGCAACGCAGCCTTTCGGCAAAAGACACTGCCAAAGCGCAAAATTACTTATTACACAGTGTACTAGCGATTTTTTCTTTAGCCAGTTCCCGCCCTTAGCAGCACTAAGGGCGGCGGTTCTTTAACGCCGGATAAAGGAAAAAGCGCTCCTGGAAAACTGACAATTATTGATTGCTCATTGCTAAGGCAGTGGTGTTTTTGCATCTAATGTTTTAAGTTTCGGTAAACTTTACTTTTTATGTCCTGCATTTTCTGCCAAATCGTGCAACAGCAAGTCCCCTCCTGGAAAGTTATGGAGTCTGCGGCCGCCTACGCCTTTCTGGATATCAATCCGGTCAGCGAATACCATACCCTGGTCATTCCCAAAAACCATTACGAGAACGTTTTTGATGCGCCGGCTGAGGAGCTAAAGGAAATTATTGCCCTGGTCAAAGACGTGACGACGCTTTACCAGGAGAAGCTGAGCATCCGGAACCTGCAAATCGTCAATTCCTCGGGGCGGGATGCCCAGCAGGATATCTTTCACATCCATTTCCATATTATTCCGCGAAAGCGAGGTGACGGCCAGAATATCCGGTGGAAGATCCATCCGGAATGGCGGGAGCGTTTTGGAGATTGGTTGGAGGCTTTGCGATAGTGGCGTACTTTCAAGGAGCAGGTGGTCAAATAATCGCCGGGAGAATAACTATACGATATCATATGTCCAATCCAAAGATTAAAATCGAATACACTTCCTACGACTGGGCTGTAGAGGCTATCGGTCTGGTAGCACTTCTATTGCTCTTTTACTTACCCGCGTATCATTACAGCCAACTCCCCGAAACCATACCCATCCATTTCGGCCCGGGCGGAGCGCCCGACGGCTATAGCAACCGCGCTTTTATCTGGGTGTTGCCCCTGATCGGGGCGGCGACCTACACTGGCTTGTTGTTCCTTAACCGCCATCCGCATTTATTTAACTATCCAAAGAAAATCAACGAGGAAAATGCCTACCGGGAATACCGAAGGGCTACGCGCTTTATCCGCTTTATCAACGTTTTTATTGTAGTGATTTTTTGTTATCTGGTCTACGTGATCATTCAGAACGGTCTTGGTCATCGAAATGGAATTAGTCCCTATTTTCTACCGGTAGTGTTGGTGGGGATGTTTGGAGGAATCGGTCGGTACTGGTATCGGAGCACCCGGAAATCTTGATTGTTATGGGAGAGGATTCCTTTTGGCCGCGATGAATCAATACCCTGTTTGTTTGCGTACCTACACCCTGCCTTCTATCGGATCCGGCATTACGGTGCTCCGCTTTACGATCCAAATCCAGCCCCATCTCTAAAATTTTTCATTACTAAGTGCGGAGGTATTCATCCCTAACTCTAAATTTGCCGGGGCAAAATACCTTTCAAAACCTGAGGTTATGAAAGTCATCGATCACGTTTGGATTACCATGCAAGACGGCTGTAGCCTCTCGGCTAAAATCTGGCTGCCCGACGGCGCCGAAAAACAGCCCGTGCCGGCCATTCTGGAGTACATTCCCTACCGGAAGCGCGATTTCAAGGCGGTTCGTGACGCTCAGACTTTTTCTTACTTCGCCGAGCACGGCTACGCGGGGGTGCGGGTCGATTTGCGCGGCAGCGGGGAGTCGGAGGGCATCCTGCGCGACGAATACTTACAACAAGAACTGGATGACGGATTGGAGATTCTCCGGTGGATCGCGTCCCAACCCTGGTGCGACGGCAGCGTCGGCATGATGGGGATCTCTTGGGGCGGTTTCAACGGTTTGCAAATTGCCGCCCTGCAGCCGCCGGAGCTCAAAGCGGTGGTGACGGTGGCCTCTTCCGACAACCGTTATTCTGACGATGTCCATTACATGGGCGGCAACTTGCTGACCGACAATCTATCCTGGGCTTCCACCATGTTTGCCTACAACTCCTGCCCGCCCGACCCCGCCATTGTCGGAGAACGCTGGCGGGAGATGTGGCTGGAACGCTTGGAGGGCAGCGGGCTGTGGCTGAAAAAATGGCTGGAACATCAGCGGTTTGATGAATACTGGAAGCACGCTTCGGTTTGCTTTAATTACGAAGCGATTCAGTGCCCGGTCTACGCCTTTGGGGGGTGGGCCGACGGCTATTCCAATACCGTTTTCCGCTTGATGGAGCATCTGAAGTGCCCGAAAAAAGGGTTGATCGGCGCCTGGGGCCATAATTATCCCCATCAGGGCGAACCGGGCTCCTCCATCGATTTCCTGAATGAATGCCGGTTGTGGTGGGATCGCTGGCTCAAGGGGTTGAAGAATGATATTGAGGAAGAGCCCGAGCTGCGGGTTTGGATGCAGGACACGGCATCGCCGATTTCTCCCAAGCGCCCTGGCCGGTGGGCGGCGGAACACCGGTGGCCTTCTGCCAACGTGGTCGATAAGCGCTTTTTGCTCAAGTACGGGCAGATCGACTTTCGCAGCGACTTGCCCGATCTCGATCAGGAACTGACCATTCAGAGCCCGCTGAGCGTGGGGCTGTTTGCCGGAAAGTGGTGCTCCTACGCGGCATCGACCGACCTTCCGGCCGACCAAAGAGAGGAAGATGGCGGGGCCCTGACCTTCGATACTCCGGTACTCGATGCAAGCGTCGAAATTTTAGGCGCCCCCGAAGTGGAGCTGACCTTCTCCAGTGATAAACCGCAGGCCATGATCGCGGCCCGCATCTCGGATGTCGCCCCTAGTGGCCGGGCAACGCGCGTCACCTATGGCGTCCTCAACCTCACCCATCGCGATAGCGACGAAACCCCCGAACTTTTGGAGCCGGGAAAAAAATATCGCGTGCGTTTGCCGCTCAACTACATCGCGCAATCTTTCCGGCGCGGGCATACGATCCGGCTGGCGCTATCCACTTCCTACTGGCCCCTGGCCTGGCCGGCGCCCGAACCGGCGCGACTGACGGTTTATCCGGCCGAGTGCTCACTGACCCTGCCGCTGCGACAACCCCAACCGGAAGATCAACATCTCCGGGCTCTCGGTGAACCGGTGACGGGCCAAAGCCCGGAAACCACCCTCCTGCGCCCCTCCAAAAGGGAATGGCAAGTCATCCACAACCTGGCCACCAACGAGGTAAGCCTCCACGTCACCAACTTCGATCCCATCTATAGCCTGAATGATATCGACCTGACCATTCACAAAGATGCCACCGAGCGGTATTCTTACCAAAGTTATGATTACAACACGCTGCGCGGCGAAGTGGAAAGTCACCGGAGCTTTCAGCGCGGCGACTGGTCGGTTAAAACGACCACCCGCACTATCCTGACGTCCACTAAAACCCACTTTATCATCAGCGCAACGCTGGATGCCTACGAAGGGGATGCCAGAGTATTTAGCAAAACCTGGAATGAACGTATTGCCCGGGATTTTCTTTAAACAATAAAACCAGTGCTGGTAAAAAACGAAACCATGGATAAGCAACAAATCTTCGTCGTTGGCTTGGATGATTTCAATCTCAAAAAACTTCGGAATCTGCCGGAATCCGAATTCTGTGATTTTTTACCGGCTCTCCACTTATCGGAGATGCGCAAGGTAGAGCAATACGACCTGGAGGCCTTGCTCAAAACCTGCTACGAGCGCATCGACGAGCACGGCCGCATCGACGGCGTCGTCACCTACTTCGATTTTCCGGGTACTACCCTTGTGCCCATCATTGCGGAGAAATACGGGCTTCCGGGGCCTTCTTTGACCAGCGTCATGAAATGCGAACACAAATACTGGAGCCGCCTGGAACAGAGCAAGGTTATCGCCGAACATATTCCCCAATTCAAGGCTTTTAATCCTTTCGATGAAGACGCCTACCAAAAGCTGGGCATGATGGCGCCCTTCTGGGTCAAACCCATCAAGTCTTTCCGCTCTTTCCTGGCTTACCGAATCAATGGCGAACACCAATTCTACGAAAGTATGCAGGAGGTGCGCCGGCATATCGATTTTATGGCGCAGCCTTTCCGCGAACTCATGCAGCGCCGCGGCATGCCCGAGGAGTTTGCCGCCATGGAGGAAAGCTGCATCGCCGAAAGCTCTATCGGCGGGCACCAATGCACGGTGGAAGGATACGTCAACAACGGCAGGGTAGTGGTGTACGGCATCGTGGATTCCATTCGCGAAGGCGACCGTTCTTCTTTTTCCAGCTACGAATATCCCTCCGGCCTGCCCCAGGAAATCCAGTTCCGGATGGCCGATGTCTCCCGGCGCGCCATCTCCCAAATCGGCCTGGATCACTCGCCCTTCAATATCGAATACTTCTACAACCCAACGGCCGATGAAGTATACTTGCTCGAAATCAACCCGCGGATTTCTCAGGCCCATACCGATATTTTCGAAAAGGTGCACGGTATTTCCCACCATTCCATTATGCTCAACCTGGCCCTGGGCCGAAAGCCCCGCACTTTGGAGTACAAGGGTGAATTCAACAAGGCCGCCAACTTTATGCTGCGCACCTTCGAAAGCGGCCGGGTAAAAAAATCACCTACGCCCGAGGAGATTAAAATCCTAAAAAAATTCATCCCCGGCCTGGAGGTGAAAATCCACGTGCGCGACGGCATGCATCTTCAGGAACTGCAGGGCCAGGACAGCTACAGCTACGAGCTGGCCAACATCTTCGTAGGTGGTCGCGATCACAAGGAATTGGTGGATAAGTACAACCAGTGCGTGGAAGGCCTAACCTTCGATATTGAGTACGATGAGGCCTTCTCCTTGTATTGAGCTTGGGGGCCGGGCGCCAACCCCCTACTGACTCACAAACCGAATATTCCGCTTCAACCCTTCATATTTGGTTCGCTTGACCGCCGATTGGCGGAACACTTCCCGGAAAGTCTCTTCCGTTAATTCCTCCCACTCCTTTTTGGACATTTTTAGTAAATCCGGATGCGGCTCGAATTCCGGTTCGTCGTGGGGTTGCGAGAAGCGGTTCCAGGGACAGACCCGCTGACAGATATCGCAGCCGAACATCCAGTTTTCAAATTTGTCGCGGTACTCTTCGGGTAGGGCCTCTTTGAGCTCAATGGTGAAATAGGAGATGCACTTGCCGGCGTCGAGCAGGTAGCCCTCCGGAGAGATGGCGTCGGTGGGGCAGGCGTCGATGCAGCGGCGGCAGGAGCCACAGTAGTCTTTCATGGGGCCGTCGTAGGCCAGTTCGAGGTCGATGATCAGCTCGGCGAGAAAAAAATAGGAACCGGCTTTGGGGTTGATTAGCAGGGTGTTTTTTCCGGTCCAACCGACGCCGCTGCGCTTGGCCCAGTCGCGTTCCAGCACGGGGGCGGAATCGACGAATACCCGGCCGTTGACCTCCCCAATGCGATCGCGGATGACCTTTAATAATTCTTTGAGTTTGCGCTTGAGCACGAAGTGGTAGTCTTTGCCATAGGCGTATTTGGAAATTTTGGGGGCTTCGGGATCTTCCTGTTCGGCATCCGTGTAATAGTTGTACATCAGACTGACAACCGAGCGGGCGCCTTCCACCAGCTTGCGCGGGTCTACCCGCTTGTCGAAATGATTGGCCATGTAGTGCATTTGACCGTGCATTCCCCGGTTGAGCCATTCCTCGAGCCGCCGCGCTTCTTCATCCATATGTTCCGCCCGGGCAATTCCGACAAAGGAAAAGCCGAGATGTTTGGCTTCCTGCTTGATTATTCTGCTCATCGCTTCTTTTTCCATATTGTCGTTGATTTTTTTCCCGCTTTGACAAATGTCATCGGGCAGGAGTGATCGCAGTCATTTTGCACTACCCCCAGGTCGCGTACCTTGGTAACAGAAATCAAAACAAAAGAGATCCGAAAAATTCTTAACCCATTCCCAAGGGGAATCCAAAATTTACCACTATGATGACCAATTATTTCGTTTCGTCAACAGACTTATTAATGGCCATTGGGGTGGGAGCACTTGTTTTTGTCGCGATTATTTTATTCGCACGGCGCTATTTTGCCAAGTTGGCAAAGAGTGGTTTAACGGAAAAATACAGAGGCAAAAAGTGGTCCTCGCTGGAAGGTCGTAATAAGTATCCCGAAGTAGACGTCTTCCGTTGGAG
>CAYWHT010000273.1:0-3767 GCA_964458135.1 uncultured Saprospiraceae bacterium
GGTCATTGCTACGGTGGCCCTCGCCCGGGGAATGCTGCGCCTGGCCCGGAAAAAGGTTATCGTGAAAACGCTGCGCGCCGTGGAAACCCTCGGCGAAGCCAACGTCATCTTCACCGACAAAACGGGCACCCTCACCGAAAACCGGATGACCGCCCGGGAATTGATTACTCGCAAGGGCGCCGTTGATCTGAATTCCAACATTCCCTACCTTCCCACCAATGATCCGGTCTTAAAATGGGTCGTTACGGTAGGCGTCCTGTGTAATGACAGCCACTACGATCCGGCGCATCCCGAAGAAGCAACCGGAGACCCCATAGAAATCGCGCTGCACCAACTCGCCGAGCGTACAGGCCTTTCCCAGCCCGAACTGGAAGCGCACTATCCCCGCATTAGCGAAATCCCTTTTGACTCGAACCTCAAAATGATGGCTACTCTGCAGCGGACGAAGGAGGGAAAGCAACTCGTATGCGTAAAAGGGGCGGCGGAGGCAGTGCTGGAAAAAAGCACGCAACTGTTATTGGAAGATGAGCCAGCGCCTCTCCGGGATAAGGCCTACTGGCTCGATCAGGTCGATCAGTTGGCGGGGCGGGGATTGCGCTTACTCAGCTTCGCCTACCGGGAAACCGATGCCGTCCCGGAAGCGGAAATCGCCGACGGGGCTTTTGTCCACGACTTGGTGTTCCTAGGCCTGGTGGCTTTTCTGGACCCGGCCCGCACGGAGGTGCGCACGGCCATTGAAGCCTGCCATTCCGCCGGCATTAAAGTCGTTATGGTGACGGGCGATCATCCCGAAACCGCCCGGAATATTTCCGAGCAAGTAGGCCTGGTTCCCGAACCTCCGGCCAACGCCATTCTGGGCAAGGAGCTTGGCGCGGAAAACACCCTGAGCGACGAACAGCGGCAGCGCATGTTGCACACCCACATCTTTGCCCGGGTAAGCCCAGCCCAAAAGCTAGATCTGGTCAAAGTGCACCAAAAGGCCGGTTACATTACCGCCATGACGGGCGACGGGGTCAACGATGCGCCCGCCCTCAAAAAAGCCGATATCGGCATCGCGATGGGGCAAAGGGGCACGGAAGCGGCCAAGGAGGCGGCCGATATCGTTTTGCGGGATGACGCCTTCTCCTCCATCGTTCTGGCCATCGAGCAGGGGCGAATTATTTTTGGCAATATCCGGCAGTTTGTCGTGTACCTGTTGTCCTGCAACCTAAGCGAGATCCTGGTCGTAGCGGCGGCCTCGTTCGCCAACTTGCCCATGCCGCTGCTTCCGCTTCAGATTCTGTTTCTCAACATGGTTACCGATGTGTTTCCCGCTCTGGCCCTCGGCCTGGACGAAGGCGAAGAGGACATTATGCAGCAGCCGCCGCGCCCTCCCCAAGAAGCGATTGTGCCCCGGCGGCTGTGGGTGGCCATTGCCGGTTACGGGCTGAGCATCACCTTGCCCATCCTGGGTATTACGATCTACAGCAGCGGCTATACCGCCTGGTCGGACGCCACGGTCAACAACCTGGCCTTTTATAGCCTGGTTTTGGCGCAGTTGTGGCACGTTTTTAACCTGCCCTCGAAAAGCGCTAATTTTTGGTTCAATGAGGTGACCCGCAACCGGTACGTTTGGCTGGCCATCCTCCTTTGCATTTTGCTGGTCGCCATCGCTTTCGCCCTGCTGCCGGTACGGCAGGCCCTTACCCTCGAATTTGTGACCTGGCAACAAATGCTATTGGTAATCGGCTTTAGCCTGGTCCCGGTTTTCATTATTCAGGGGTTGAAGCGAGGATTGAAGTGGATACACTGAATTAATTTTGAAGGGTGAGTCTTGATGAAACAAAACAACAAATCAGCATAATGCCTACCAGCACCTCCCTCACATCGGCACAAGTCATCCGCAGCGGTCCGGAGTACTTTGATGTGCTGGTGGCGCTGATCGATTCCGCCCGGGAGATGCTGCATTTACAGTACTACATTTTTGCGGATGATGCGACGGGGCGGCGAGTAGGCAGGGCTTTGATGTCGGCTGCCCGTCGGGGGGTGGCGGTTTACCTGCTGGTTGATGGTTACGGTTCTCACGATCTATCCGAAGGATTGGGCGCGGAGATGCGAGCGGCAGGGGTGCGCGTGCGTTGGTTTAACCGCTTGCTACCGCGGGGCCTTTCGCGAGTGGGACGCCGGCTGCACCACAAAATCGTCGTCGTTGACCGGAAGCAGACCATGGTCGGAGGAATCAACGTAGCCGACCATTACCACGGTACGCCACGGGAACCCGCCTGGCTGGACTTTGCGATACTGGTGCGGGGGAGCGTGGGCGAGCAGGCGCACGAACTTTGCGGGCTCATCTGGCGCAAGCACCAACCGGAACTCGCCCAATGGTCCCGCCAAATCAAAGCCGCGCCGGTCAAACTGGTGATGAACAATTGGTTGCACGGCAAAAGGCAAATCTCCAAAGCTTACCGCCAGGCTATCGGCCAGTCGCACCGGCAGGTGGTTATCGCCAATAGTTACTTTTTGCCGGGGCGCAAGAGCCTGAAGGCGATCCTCCTGGCCGCCAAACGCGGCGTGCGGGTGCAATTGCTACTGCCCCATCGCTCCGACGTCTACCTTATCAAGCGGGCGACGCATTTCCTCTACGCCCGACTGCTTCGCTACGGGGTGGAGCTCTACGAATGGCGCAGTTCCATCGTGCACGCCAAAGTAGCCACCGTCGATGATCATTGGTCAACCATCGGTTCTTACAACCTTAACGCCCTGAGCGATTACGCCAGCCTGGAGCTGAATATCAACCTGACCGATGCCGCCTTCGCCACCCAGTTTCGCCGCACCTTGCAGGAACTGATCAATGAAGGCTGCGAACGCGTGGAGCATCCCTACCGGGATTACCGCACCTACCTTTTTTCGCTGTTGATTGACCGGGTGTGTTATCACCTTTCCCGCATGGCAATGGGTTTACTGGTGCTGTTCTCCGGCAGTCAGGTGGATCGTTTGCAAAAGTGAAAGGGCAAACCGTTGATCAAAATCACTTTCCGAATGTGATGATTCTCACTGCGCGGGAAAGGTAAGCATCTTAGCTTCTCCTTGAATCAAAAAAATCGATCATTATGTTTAACCTGAGCATTCACAACACGGTGTTACGGTTCTACCTAATGATGTTCCTATCCATCATTGCGGTATATACCGGACAAAGCTGGCTTGTTGTGTTAGCCTTCGTTGTCGCTGTAAGCGCAATACTGGGCTATCAACTTCCTTCTTCTGGCGAAAAGCAGAGCGGACAAGTCAAACGAATGGAGGAACGATCCTCCCGGAAAGCTGCCTAGGAGAGGGAAAGAAGTACTATTATCACGATCCTTCTTCATCTTCCAGCTTGAGTACAAACTGTTGCAGAGAATCCAGGGTGGCGTTGCGGTGAAAGAACCACTGATCGTAGGGTAGAACGAAAGACCTCAATCCCATGCGATCGAGCATTTCCCAACGATCCATGGTAAGGAGATCTTCCGTGCGCCCTGGATATCCCACCAAATCGATGGCGGTAGCTTGTTGGCCGTTAACCACCAGTACGTCAATTTCAATGCCTCCTAAAGGATAATGTGTATAGATGTCCCTTAGTCCGATATTTTGAAGCCCCTGTACCACCTCCTCTACGAAAGCATTTCTGCTTTGTTCAGGGGTTTCTTTTTTTTGGGGCAGTTCCTCCGTAAGATAATACAGATAACGCGCCAGCCAGGTATCGGAACGCAAATCGCCAGGATGGATGGAAACGTAAACGTATTGCTCCATAC
>CAYWHT010000273.1:3777-6215 GCA_964458135.1 uncultured Saprospiraceae bacterium
CGTGATGCTGACGTTAAAGACATCGAGGCGGTTGAGGTATTGTAGGGTTGCGGGAGAAGTGTCGCCGTCTACCGCCAAAGAAATGAGCATAATATCGCGCTCTTCGCCCTGAAAGGCGTGGGGGGCGCCGACGCGCAATCGGTGCCGTTCGAGCGCCTCCACCGAGAATTCCCAATCGATGGCCAGTTGCAGCTTGTTGACCTGTTCGCGGTAGGGAGATAATACCCCCACACTGCTACAGCGCGCCGGGTACCGGTTGCTTTGGGAAGTGATGATTTCGCGCAATTTGTTGAGCACGGCTTCCACTTCCTCCCCGTTAAATCCTTCCTCTTTGAGTTTCCCGTCAACTTGTATAAGTTTTTGTACGCCTTGCGTATGGTAGTTCGGGATTTCGGTCATGATCTTCAGGCGTTCCTGGTAGTAATTGTGGTTGCTAAAGCCGATGATCGGCGGTAGGCTCCGGAAGTGCTCGTTGAGAAAGTGGACCTGCTCCTGGTCCTTCATCTCTTCGGATAACAAGTCGAGTAGGCTGCGTTCCCGGTAGTTGAGTTGTTCGCCCATGGATTCGGGAAGTTCGTGGCGTTGCCGGAGCAATTCCTGTTGTTCCGTAGAGAGGAAGGAGATGTGCCGCAGCTGTTTGGGGTCGCCGAAGATGATGGCCCGCTTGGCCCGCTGCAGCAGCGGCAGGGAGCTGGCGATATCGCACTGGGTGGCTTCGTCGATGATGACCAAATCGAAGCGTTCGCAATCGAGCGGCAACACCCGGCTGATATCGGTGGCGTTTACCATCCAGATGGGCAGCGCTTTGAGGAGTTTGCTAAAATCGATTTGCTGCAAATAGTTCTCCTGTTGCGTGCTGTTACGGGCGCCCAGTGACTTGACCAGAGCCTGCAGGTGATCGCGGTGCGAGCGCAGGGCGCGGTAAAGGCGCGCCTGGAAACGGTGTTTGAGCAGGCGCAGGATAATTTGTTTTTCCAGCTGTATTTGCCCCCGCAGTACGCGGAAGAGTTCCCAAAGGGGCTTTTGCTTTTCCACCTGTTTGCTGAGGCGCTTGCGGCGTAATCTTCCCCGAAAGGTGTCGGTCAGTTCGAATAGTTTGCGACCGCGGATGAGGGCTTCGTTCTCCTTTCTATTGAATTCCCGGTTCAACTTGCGGATGCGTTGCCGCAATTTGTTGATGTCGCGTAGTTCTTCGCGGTTGAGTTTGCCGTCTACACGTTCTACCCCGATGCCGTAGAGGAGATCTTGCAGGCGGGTGCGCAGGGCGTTGCGGTAGTCGCGTCGGCCGGCGCGCATGGCGATGCCCGGCAGTTGGAAATCGCGTTCCAGCTTGTCGGCGATGACGTCTACCGCCTGGTCGTTTTTGGAGGCGATGAGTACGGATTTGCCCTGGTTGAAATAATGAATGGCGAGCGCAGCGGTGGTGAAAGACTTTCCGGACCCGGGCGGACCGATTACCACGTTGAAGGCGTATTGATCGGCCGCCTGCAAAATGCGCTGTTGGGCTTCACTCAGGGTGACGGGCAGGTGCAGGCTGACCGGGTTCTTGCGGATTTGTTGTCGTTTCTTGGGTCCGAAGGCCTGCTGTAGAAGGGCGGAGTACTTGGATGCTTCGGCCAGTTTTTCCAATTCGGTGAGGATGCCCCGCGAACCGATGGACTGCTCGATGAGGCCAATGCCTAAGGTAGGCAGAATCGTAAACCCTTCCGGCGCCGTTTGCCGGATGGCTGCTTCGTTCCATAAATCGGGGTATTGTTCGAGCGCGGAGGTTTCCAGGTCCTCGAAATAATCGTCGAGCGTTTCCCGCAAGGCCTGGCATTTATCCGCGGTGATGTAACCACTGGGCAGTTTTCTGAGGAGCGTATCGTAATCGGCCGATTCTTCTTTATGCGAGAGAACGTCCAGGATGGCCGGATTGAGGGTGCCGGTTTCGGGCGCCAACCCCAGAAAATAGGCGCCTTCCTCCCGGAATAATTCCGCTTCGTATAATAATAAAGGAGCCGCCATCCGCGAGGGCTGACCCCCCTTGGTTATTTTTCCCATCACCAGAAAAGCAGCTGCGTAGAGACGCTTTTCGCGGGCGTAGATTTGCAGTTTTTTCTCCGTACCGTCAGCCCACTCGGTATCCACAGGGATTTGAATGCGCTTCCCTTCCAGCAATTCGGCGTATTCCAGGATTAACTGGTCACTTACTTTGTGCCCAAAAAAATCGAGCAGGTGCACCGAACGCACGTCGGCCTGGTAGCAACCGTGGAAATAGCGGATGATGTTGGGTAGGAGGTTCATTAATTAAATGGTATAAAGGTTTTGCGATTTAAATGTTTAGATGGCCGAAAGGATAGAAAGCATAGCGTAGAAAGCCAAAAAACCGGGTAATCCTTCTACTTTCCACTTTTTCCCAACCCGGATGATGCATGGGTTCTTCGTCACGAAAAGCC
>CAYWHT010000274.1:0-1913 GCA_964458135.1 uncultured Saprospiraceae bacterium
CCGCTCTTTTTACGTACGGCAGGAGGTTGTGCAAATCAGCCGGGAGTTACTCGGGAAATTCATGCTTAGCCGTATCGAAGGGCAAGTTACGGGGGGCATGATCGTCGAAACGGAAGCTTACCGCGCCCCGGATGACCGGGCCTGTCACGCCTACCTTAATCGCTGTACTCCCCGTACGGAAATCATGTTTCGGGAGGGCGGCGCCGCTTATGTCTACCTTTGCTACGGTGTTCACCACCTCTTCAACGTAGTTACGGGACCGCAAGGCATCGCCCAGGCCGTTTTAATCCGGGCCCTAGAGCCCCGGATCAACCTGGAGGAAATGATGCGCCGGCGCGGCCATAATGACTTGCGCAAACCATTGACGGCGGGGCCGGGCGTTTTAACCCGGGCGATGGGCATCACCACTCAATTTACCGGCCAGGATTTACTCGCGCCCAATAGCCGTATCTGGCTGGAAGACCGCGGCGTTGAGGTTGATGATAGTCAGATCATTGCCGGGCCGCGGGTGGGCGTAGACTATGCCGGCGAATGCGCCGCCCGGCCCTGGCGGTTTCGGCTCCGGGATTCGGAATGGACGAGCCGAAAATAATCTTTATATTTTGGTCATCAGCCCCCAAAGCAGTCAACAAATCACGATATCTACATGAGACGAGCCTTGCTGTTACTCCCAATTCCCTTGTGCTTTGCCTTGATGGCATTTAGCCAGAATACGGATCGCCTCAAAGGCTACGATTACGTTTACCTGCCTAACATACGTTCGGTGAAATTCCATCTGGAAGGGCTCTTTCTCAGCTACCCGGTAGTGGATCTCAATTCGGACACCCCTCTGGTTTTGAGCTTTGATGACACCGACGGAGACGTTAAAGATTACACCTACGATATCGTGCATTGCGATGCGGACTGGCAGCCTTCCCAGCTATCGGAAATGGAGTACCTGCAAGGGTTTTCGGGAGAACGCATTGATCAATATGATTTTTCGTTTAAAACGATCTCCGAGTACACCCATTACGAACTGCGCCTTCCCAATAACCAGGTAAGCTGGACCAAGTCGGGCAATTACTTGCTGCTCATCTACGAAGATGAAGGTCAACGCCGCCCAGCTATCGTGCGGCGTTTCATGGTGGTGGAGCCTTACGTGCGCATTGAGCCCCAACTGGTGCGCCCCGCCCAGGTGAGTAAACTTAAGACCCACCACGAGATAGACTTCGAGATTGCGTACGAAGAGTTGGATATTCGCAATCCCCGCACCGAAGTTAGCGCGGCCGTCCTGCAGAACGGGCGCTGGGATAACGCCATTACCGGCATCAAACCCCAGTTTACGCGCATTCGCAGCCTTATCTTCGACTATCAGGATAAAATCGTCTTTCCGGCCGGCAAGGAATTCCGTTTCGTCGATTTGCGGTCGCTGCGCTCCCGGGGCGAAAATGTATCGACGATCAGCTTTGATGAAAGCTCCGGCTTTTCGGCGGTATTATATAAAGACCGCAAACGATTCAATCAGCCTTTCACCTCGCGCCGGGACCTCAACGGGGGCTTTGTGATCAACAATCTGGATGACATCAAGCCCCAACTTTCGGCCAATTACGTAGAGACCCTGTTCACCCTTTACAGTCCCAGCCCCTATTACGATTATGACGTCTATCTTTTCGGCGCCTTTACCGATTGGCGCATTCAGGAAGATTACCGTTTGGAGTACAGCGATAGAGTCAAAGGATACGTGGGTCAGGTCCCCCTGAAGCAAGGTCGTTACGACTACGTTTATGCCGTTGTGCCGCGCAACCAAAAACGCGATCAGCGCATTAGCCCGGATATCGCCGAAGTGGAAGGCAACTGGCACCAAACCGAAAATGACTACACGATACTGATTTATTATCGCCCCTTCGGCGGTCGTTACGATCGATTAATCGGAG
>CAYWHT010000274.1:1923-6196 GCA_964458135.1 uncultured Saprospiraceae bacterium
TTCAACACCACGCCTTAACTTTATTGGCGTAAATCGGTTCTTTTATCCATAATTCCTTTCCCTTGATATAATTTTTTCGCTCAAGCTCGGGGGCTTTATTACCATTGCGTTGGTATCTTGCCGCCTGCGCTAAAAAGGAGCACCCTTACCCTATTGCCTGATTTTGCGAGGCTGCTTTTTTAAATCACCAAAGCCTAAAACGTTCAATTATGGTTAGGAGGATCTTTTTCACCACTCTTATTGGTTTAACCTTCGGATTTCACCTACCGGCGCAGGAAGTATGGTCGTTAGAAAAATGTATAGAGTACGCCCGTCAGAACGCGCTCTCGATCAAACGCGCGCAGTATACGGCGGAGCAAAGCGAGTTGACGCTTAAACAAAACCAGTTCAGTCGCTTACCCAACCTGAACGCCAACATCAGTGGGTTCCAGCAGTATGGTTTGAACGTCAACCCGACCACCAACACGCTTCAAAGCCAGGAAAGTTTCGCCGGCAACTCATCCTTAAGCAGTTCGGTCGTCGTTTTCGACGGCTTCCGGATTTCCAATTCCATTAAACAGGGCAAGGCCAATGTTCGGGCCGCCAAGCTCGAAGCCCAGGCTCAGATTAACGATATCTCCCTGCAAGTCGCTCAGGCTTATTTAAGCATCCTGCTAGCCCAGGAACAATTGGAAAACGCCCGCCAGCGGGTCGCCCTTTCCAAAGAACAGCTCGAACAAACCGAAAAACAGATTGAGGCCGGCACCTTGCCGGTCAACCAGCGTTTGGATTTTGTAGCCCAGGTTGCCGCCGACGAGCAGGCGGTGGTGGAAGCCCAGAATCAGGTAGAAATTAATTACCTTAATCTGAAACAGCTCATGGAAGTTGATCCTTCCCTGAATTTCGTGATCGAACGCCCCGAAGTAGTCATCCCGGAAGATGTGGATCCGGTCCTCTACCAGAGCAGCGATGTCTACAGCACGGCCCTGCAAACCCAGCCCCAGGTTGAAGCCGGCAACTACCGCCTGGATGGAGCACAACTACAGGAGGAAATCGCCCGTTCCGGATTTTTCCCGACCCTGACCTTCTTCGGTCAGCTCGACACGCGTTTCACCAACCGGGCTAAAGACTTTACCGACCCGCAAAACGTTCGGGTGGTCGAAAGCGATCCGGTTCCCGTAAAGATCAACGGTGAGGAGGCGCAGCTGGCTTTTTTCGAACAACGGCAGTCTTTTCCCGATCAGCCCTTGCTCAATCAGCTGAATGACAACTTCGGTCAAAGTTTCGGTTTTCAGCTATCCATCCCCTTGTATAGCCGCCACCAAACCCGGATTGCCGTACAGCGGGCTCAACTGGACGTGCTCAACCAGGAAGTGGCCAACCGCCAGATCCGCCAACAACTCAAAACCGATGTACAACGCGCCGTAGCCGACGCCAAGGCCGCCAAGCGCTCGATGGAAGCTGCCCGGCGTTCTCAGGAAGCCGCGGAAGCCGCCTTCGACAATGCCCAAAAACGCTACAACCTGGGCGCCATCAACAGCCTGGAGTACACCACGGCCCGCAACACCCTGGACCGGGCCCAAACCGAACTCACCCGCGCCAGATTCCAATATATCTTCAACCTCAAAGTGATTGATTTTTATCTCGGCCGGGCACTTCGATTGGAGTAATGATTGGAAGCTCTCATATTTAGAAAAACTTTAACTTATTCAAACAAGCAAAAATGGCCAAAAGGAAAGGGAAAAACCGCCTCGTCATTATCCTCGTCCTTATTATCGCCGTACTCGTCGCCCTGGCAATTTGGCGAAATCGAAGCCGGCCTCAAGGCAAGGAAGTAAGAGTAGAGAAAGTACAACGCCGCACGATTCGCGAAATGGTCGCCGCCAGCGGTAAAGTGTTTCCGCAAACCGAAGTCAAAATCAGTTCCGACGTTTCGGGAGAAATTGTCGAGCTCGCCGTGGAAGAAGGCGACTCCGTCGTTTCCGGGGATCTGTTGGCGAAAATCGACCCCGACGCCATTCAGTCACAGGTCGAAAGGGGCCAGGCCCAAGTCAATAGCGCCAGAGCGCAGCTGGCCAACGCCCGCTCCAATGTCGAAAACCTGATAGCCCGCAAGGAAGATATTGAAGCCCAGCTGACCAACGCCCGCGAAATTCACCGCCGTAACGAACAACTCTATGAACAAGGGGTTATTTCCGACGCTGATTTCGAATCTTCGCTATCCAACGTGCAATCGCTGGAAGCCAACCTCAGGGCCGCCAAGGCCAATATCAAAGCCGCCAAGCAAAGTGTGGAGTCGGCGCGCTTTTCGGTGGAAAGCGCTAAGGCCTCTCTCGACGAACTCCGCGAAAGCCTGAGCCGCACCACCATCTACGCCCCAATGAACGGCATCATCTCCCGGCTCAGCGTGGAAAAAGGAGAACGCGTCGTAGGGACGATCCAGATGACGGGCACCGAAATGATGCGCATCGCCAACCTCAACGCCATGGAAGTACGGGTCGATGTCAGTGAAAATGATATCCCCCGCGTGTCCCTGGGCGACGAAGTGGAGATTGAAGTCGACGCCTACCTCGACCGCATCTTTGAAGGTAAAGTTACCCAGATCGCCAACTCGGCCAGCAACTCGGCAACGGCCTCCCTAACCAGCGACCAGGTAACCAATTTCGAGGTGCGCATCAACATCGATCCCGATTCTTACCAGGATCTGATCACCCCCAGCAAGCCCTACCCTTTCCGCCCCGGCATGTCGGCATCCGTGGAAATCAACACCCAAACCGTGGAAGACGCCCTGAGCGTGCCTATCCAGTCGGTGACCACGCGCGAGGCGAAAATCTTTGGGGAGCACGAACAAAAGGAGCTCGGGGATCTGGAACCGGAAGATCTCGTGGAAGTGGTATTAGCCGTACAGGCCGACACCGTCGATTTGCGCCGCGTTAAAACCGGCATCCAGGATGACACCTACATCCAGATCTTATCCGGATTGGAGGAAAACGAGGAGGTCGTCGCCGGCCCCTACACCGCCATATCGCGAGAATTGGAAGAAGGCGATGAGGTGCGCAAAGTCAGTGAAGAAGAATTGTACGGCATGGATGAATAAGCTTATCGGATGGAGAAAGCCCTCATCATTTTTGTCAAGAACGCCGAGAGGGGTAAAGTCAAAACCCGGCTGGCCAAATCGGTCGGTCCCGACAAGGCGCTGGCTATTTACCGGGAATTGCTCCGGCACACCCGGGAAGTAGCCGGCGCCGTGGAGGCCGACCGGTTTGTTTTTTATAGCGCTTACATCGATACGGAGGACGAATGGGCGGACAGCCAATTCCAAAAACAACTGCAGCGAGGGCCGGATCTCGGCGCCCGGATGAACACCGCCTTCACCCAAGCCTTGGTGGAGCACGACAAAGCCGTCATCATCGGTAGCGATTGCCCTACCCTGACACCGGAGATCGTAACCGGCGCTTTCCGCCAACTCGACGGTCACGACTACGTGATCGGCCCGGCTACCGACGGGGGGTATTACCTGCTGGGCATGAAAAAGCCCACTCCCGGCCTCTTTAACAATATGGTCTGGAGCACCGAAAATGTGAGGAGCGAAACCTTGCGCCGCATCCGGCAAATGGGGCGGTCTTATTATTTATTACCCGAATTGTCGGATATCGATGTAGCGGAGGATTGGGAGCGCTACGGATGGGATTTTTAGATTTGCCGCATTAGGCGCCGTCTTTGTCGCTAATTTTCTTCAATTCGATACGGCCGCGTTCCCGGCGCGTATCGAAAGGAATTTCGGTAATTTCCTGCCAGAAGCCCTCCAGGGAAGATTTCCAAATGCTACGGGTAAAGATCATCTGGTATTTGCGATTGAAGGCCGGAGCAATCTGGGAGCCCCGCCGCGGAATAAACTTCCATTCTTCCAGGTAAAGGGACCGGTCGCCGTAAAGCTTGCCCGACACATCCATTTCCAGGGTTTTGGTCTCGTTGAGGTAGAGATAACTCCGGCCGCGGAGTCGCTTGCCGTCCTTTTTGAGGTAGAGTTCAAATCTTAGTTTTTCGGTAGATTCGATGCCGCCGATGGTCATGGTTCCGCGCCACAGGCCTTCCAGCTTCAGGTGATTCTGTGCGGAAAGGGAAGAATGGCCCAGTGCAGCCAGCAGCAGGAAGGAAAAAATGATTCGCATGGGTGAACAGATTAGTACAGCGTGTATTAGAGCTTGCTGGGCGTTTGCTTTTGATGCTGAAAATGAGCCGCCAACAAGCCCTTGGCCCGGATGATGCATGGGTTCTTCGTCACGAGAAGCCA
>CAYWHT010000275.1:0-6128 GCA_964458135.1 uncultured Saprospiraceae bacterium
ATCCAGAAGCGTAGTCTCCTTTTGCATCAACTGGTAGACCGTACGGCTTACTTTGGCGAAACGCTCCAGGTCATTGGCGATCGGAAGTTGCGCAACGCCCAGCTTCCGGAGCAGGTTGCGAAAGCCGTCAAATTGGTAGAGCGTATAGCGTTCGGGAAAGCGAAAAGCGAGGTAAAGCGAAACCATCCAGTAATCATCATCGTGGAAATGAGTGTTTTCCACGGAATGCGGATGGGCCTTTTTGAAAGTCTGCAGCATTTCGTCACAATAGTAGACAAATCGCGATGCCCGGCCTTCCAATGATTTTTCTTCGTCAAACAAATCCAAAAACATTTGCCGCACAAATTCCGGCTGCTTCCTTATAAAAGCCAGCATCATCGTTTTGGGCTCATAGGACTCCCTTTTCCATAGCCGGCGCGTGTGGCTGTTTTGCAGCGCCCGGTCGTACATGCCGGCCAGGTCATCGGTCTGCAGATTCCATTCCTCCTGAAAAATGCGCTGCGACTCCCAAATGTAAAGGCGGCCCGCAGCATTAGGACTTTGGAGGAATTGCTGGTATTCTTTTAAATAATGGATAATTCGTTTTAATTGCATCGGCCGGCGTTTTTTTTGGAATAAGAATCCTTTTTGGCCGGAAACTTTTTTTCCAGCCAAATCCTTGGTATTTTATACCAGGACAAATTAGTCCTGAGTTTGCCCTCCGGGCAATTCGCATCAGCACAGAAAATTCCCAAATCTCAAAATTTAAACCATGGGATTGAGAGAAGATTTTAAAAAATTATTGTTCGGTGCAAAATCCGTAGCCAAATCGACGCATAAGCGAAAGCAATGGTACGAAACGGGCGCTTACGAATCTAGCGAAGCACCGGAAAAAACCGAAGAAGAAGAAGAAGAAGAAGAAGAAAAGCCCAGGGAGGAAAAAGCGGCATCCAGCGAACTGGACCGGCTTTTTGAAGACGAGGAAGAGCGGTCGGCTTCTTCCGAATCCGCTGCCACCTCCACGGGCGAAGATGCTTCTTCCGAAACGGAGGCCGAAGCGCAAGAAAAACCCGAAGAAACTCCCGCCGACCGGCTGGGTGAAAAATTCAAGGACCTTTCCGAGGAAGTCGGCAAAAAAGTTATCGAACAGTCGGACAAAACCCTCGACAAAGCCTGGAAATACGGCGGTCAGCTTTTTGACAAAGCCGGCGAATGGCTGGATAAAGCCAAAGAAAAGGCTTCCGAAGAACTGGACGATATGCAAGAGCGGGCCGACGAGCTGGACGAACAAATCAAATCCGAGGAAGAAGCACTGCGCAAAAAATACAGCGATCCCGAAAGCCGCAAGGCCAAGAGCGATCTCGACCAGCAGGACGATTTCTTCGAACGCGCCAAAAGATACGCCGAAGGCGATTACCGCAATACTGGCAGGAGTTGGGAAAAGGATGAAGATTACCAGAAAAAGGAAAAACCGGGATCCGTGCCCGGTTTCGAAGATCGTGACGGCGACGGCGACGAAATTATCGATGATGCGATCCTCGATGAGGAGGACGAAAAACGGAATGATGACAATGATGATGAAAAGTAAATATTTTAAAAATCAATATTTACCTTTCTAAAGCAAAACCCCCTCTTTCCATAAAAATTTACCACCTTTACCTAGATTTTGTTGGGAGTTTACCTTTGGCCTGCAAATGACCATCTATGAAACTTTCAACGAGCTCCTAAGTAATACTAAATATAGTCTGACAACCCAAAATTTGTGAATGCTGACTTGCTCTTTTTAGCTTCGCTGATCGTCGCTTCGCTCCTCGGAGTTCCGCCTTGCTGCGTTGGAAAGCCTCGACAGAACTTAGGCTATGCCTACGTTTTCCGCCTTGCCAGCCGAAAAAATAGCGGCGTCATATTTTCACAAATCCTGAGTTGTCAGACTATAACATTCACGCCACCGCAAGTCCTCCGCCCGGGGGATGAAAAATACATTTGGGGGAACGGCTTTTAAAAAAGGATGGGCGTTTTCGAATGTCCATCCTTTTTTCGTTTTAATATTTGAGAATCCCGAATATTTCAAGAACTTTTGTGGTAGTGCTTCGGGTATTGACGCACTACACCGGTAACAAAGTTTGATCACCATGCAAGAGCATCAGCACGGCTGGAAACGCCTGCGCAGCGACGCGGGGCCCGATTTAAAGCTTTTTCGCGCTCGCTTCGATCACATGCAAAACCCGCGCAACGGGTGCACGGAGCGCATGATCATCCTGGAGGCGGATGATTCGGTCAACGTCATCGCCCTGACCCCATCGGAAGAGATCCTTTTCGTCAAGCAATACCGCTTTGGCATCGGCTTCGAAACTTTTGAATTGCCGGGGGGGATCGTTGATCCGGAGGAAGATTTTTTGGAGGCGGCCCGCCGGGAATTGCGGGAAGAAACCGGGCATACGGGCAGTGGCTGGGCCTCGCTCGGGCGCATTCCTTCCAATCCGGTATTTATGGAATCCTGGATCCACCATTGGTTGGTGCGCGATGTCACGCCGACGCACGCCCAGGAGCTCGACGAGGGGGAGACCGTTGAAGTCGTTACTTTCCCCTTACCCGAGGTTTGGCAAAAATTGAAAGAAGGTTTTTTTCAGCATCCCCATACCGTCAGTGCGCTAGTGTGTTTTTTTGCCCGCTGGCCCGTCACCGGGAAAACCAGCAATGAACCGCCAGAACAATCTACAGCATGAACCGGATACGCGCCATCGTATTTGACGCCTACGGCACACTTTTGGACCTTTCGTCCATCGATCGACGCATGCAGGCGCACTTCGGCGAGCAAGCGCTGGCCATTGCGCGCACCTGGCGTCAGAAACAATTGGAATATACCTGGTTACGCGATTTGATGACGCGTTATCAGCCCTTTAGCCAGATCACCCGGGAGGCGCTGCGTTATGCTTCCCGCCATCACGACGCCATGGCCACCGATGAGATCCTGGATGATCTGATGCAGCACTATTACAAGCTGGAAGTTTTTCCCGAGGCGCCCCGGGCAATGGAAGAACTCTCGCGCCATTACGAGCTGGCCATTCTGTCGAATGCCGACGGCGACTTACTCCGGCAAGCGGTTATGCATAACCGTCTCGATCCCTACCTCAAGGGCATCTTCAGCATCGACGCCATCCGGCGCTACAAGCCCGCTCCCCAGGTGTATCAATTGCCCCAGGCCGGGCTCGGGCTGGAGAAAAGCAGCCTGCTTTTCGTCTCCTCCAATACCTGGGATACGGCGGGCGCCAAATCTTACGGGCTGCAGGTGGCCTGGCTCCGCCGCCAAGCGGGACAGGAGGAAGCACTGGGCTTTCCGGCCGATCTCCAGGTTAGCGATCTCGAAGATTTGCGCCAACGCCTCGCCGAATTGATATTGTAGGGGGCTGCCAAACGAGTGCTGGTGCTAGTGCTTATTTTTTAAATAGACGGTTCCTCGAAATACCGCCGCCAACGCTCCGTCTGCCTCCCGGTAAACAGGAATGCGGTAGTGGGCAATCCGGCCGCCGGCATACTCTTCTTCGGCCCGCGCTTCGATCCGGTCTCCTTCTGCGAGAGAATGCGCATGCGAGATGGATGTTTCAATGGATACGGCCTGCCGGCCCCGGCCGTTGGAAGCAAAGGCCAGCGCACTATCCGCCAGGGCAAAAGTGATGGCTCCGTGCGCCATGCCGAAGCCGTTCAGCATTTCCCGGCGAATGCGCAAGCGAAGAATCGCCGCCCCCGGCTGCAAATCGACAATTTCGATGCCCAACCATTGGCTGAAAGCATCCGCCCCGTACATCTGCTTGACAATGCGCCAGGCTTGTTCATTTTCCGACATATCACTGGAAGATTGGTGGAGAAATCCAAAAAGCGCTAATTAATAGCCTGCCAACCCAAAGTTTGTGAACGCTGACTGGCTCTTTCTAGCTTCGCTGATCGTCGCTTCGCTCCTCGGAGTTCCACCTGGCTGCGTTGAAAAGCCTCGATGTAGCCCCGGCTATACCTGCGTTTTTCGCCCCCGACGCTTGCGGTCGGGATCAAGACTTGCCAGCCGAAAAAATAGCGGCGTCCTATTTGCACAAATCTCATGTTGTCAGACTATAGAAGCCATCTCAAAATTATCCTTTGGGCTGCAAAAGCATCTTTTGGCCCCGAACTTCGTTGCAAAAAGCTTACGTAGCTATGGCTATGCGCGCTTTTTGCGCCTTGTTCAGAACCAAAATCTTGCTTTTTCACCATCAAAAACATTTTTGAGATGGCTTCTACTCACTCCCAAACGTGATCCACTCACTCCAAGATCCCGCATACAACTTCCCCTCTCCCAAGCCGGCCGCCTGGGCGGCTAAAAGATTATGGCAAGCCGTCACCCCGGAACCGCAATAAAAGATCGCCGCTCCGGCCGTTTTACCTTCCAGGACTTCCGTAAAGCGTTGACGCAACCCTTCTTTGTCGAGCAGCTTGCCATCCGGACCGATATTTTCGCCGAAAGGCGCATTCTTCGCCCCCTCGATGTGGCCGGCTACCGGATCGATGGGCTCTTCCTCACCGTGGTAGCGTTTGGCCGCGCGGGAGTCGATCAAAATTTTCTCCCCGCTTTGCTGATTTTGCCGCACCGCCGCGGCATCCACCAGCAGCTCGTCCCGCACTTTGGGTGCAAATCGCCGCGCCTTGTGCGCAGGGATCGCTTGACTTGACGGGTATCCTTCGTCCACCCAGGCGGGCCATCCTCCATCCAGCACCGCTGCCTGTTCGTGCCCCAACCAGTGGAGCAGCCACCACAGGCGCGCTGCGATGGCGCCCGATTTATCGTCGTAAGCTACGACCTGCACCTGCTCGTCAACGCCCCATCCGGAAAACAGACGCGCCAGATCCTCTACCGCCGGCAACGGATGGCGGCCGGTCTTCCCGGGAATCACCTCCCCCGAAAGGTCTTCATCCAAATGGGCGTACACCGCGCCGGGGATATGCCCCTCCCGGTAAGCGCGCCGCCCCTGCTCCGGATCCGCCAGCGAAAACCGGCAATCGATGATCCGCCAGTCGGGATCTTCCAAATATTGGTGCAGGGTAGCGGTGTCGATTAAAGTGTTATAAAGCATAGTAAATGGTTTGGTGGATCTGCAGGGTAAAGATAAAAACTGCGAAGGGGAAACCAGGCCACCCAATCCCCGGGGCGCCAGCCCAGGTACATCCAAAAAAACTCTCCCATACTTCCATTCCCACGCCAATTCCCTAATTTCCCCGATCTGTCCGTTCAATAAAACAATACCACTATGACCAGAATTCCGATTCTGCTAACAATGCTTTGCTTTTTGACGAGCGGTTTGCGCGCTCAACTCCAACATCCCGACGAATTTTTGCCCCATGCCTACGGCGAGCAATTTACGCCACACCACCCCTGCTGGTAGAATACGTGCAGCATGTGGCGGATAATAGCGAAAACGTACAACTCACCACCTATGGCCTCACCAATGATAGGGCGTCCCTTATTGATGGCTTTTGTTTCCACGCCCGGTAATCTGGCTAAGCTGGAAGCCCTGCGCCGCAACAACCTGCGCCGTGCTGGCATCCTGGAGGGAGCGCCCGATCCGGCGCTCGATCTGGCCGTCGTCTGGTTGAGTTTTAGCGTGCACGGCAATGAGGCGGCGGGATCGGAAAGCTCGATGGCGGTTTTGCACGCGCTGGCCGATTCCGCCAACGAGCGCACCCAGCCCTGGCTCGAAAATACGCTGATCGTCATCGACCCATCCGTCAATCCCGACGGCTATTCCCGCTACACCCACTGGCACCGGCAGGTGTCCAACCGGCAGGCCAATCCCGATCCCGCCACCTGGGAACATCTCGAACCCTGGCCCGGCGGACGCACCAACCACTACCTGTTTGACCTCAATCGCGATTGGGTCTGGCAAACCCAGGCCGAAAGCCGTCAGCGCATGGAAGTTTACAACCGCTGGCTGCCGCATATCCACGTCGATGTGCACGAGCAGGGCTATAACAGCCCTTACTACTCTGCACCCGCCGCCCACCCGTACCACCCTTACATCACCGGATGGCAGCGCGACTTCCAGGTGGAAATCGGCCGTAATAATGCGCGCTATTTCGACGAAGAAGGCTGGCTGTACTTTACGCGCCAGCGCTTCGACCTG
>CAYWHT010000276.1:0-6113 GCA_964458135.1 uncultured Saprospiraceae bacterium
AATCTCATATTGTCAGACTATAGATGCCAAGTCAGCATTCACAAATTTAGGGTTGGCAGACTATGAACAGCGCCTACCAAGCAAAATCCAGACCAGCCTTTAGGGCCTATCTTCCGCTGGTTCCGGTTCCTGGGCCCGAAACGCCACATTCTGTTCCCGGCAAATCGCCCGGATGACGTTGCGCCCCGACATTGCTGCGGGGGGCAAGCCACCCCCCGGCTCTACCCAGTGGCCCGCCATATAGAAGCGGTCCAATCCGGGTAGGGTCTTTCGCATTTGGGTTCTTAGGGCGAGAGGGGTCGGCAGCCAGCCTTCGTAGCTGCCGCGATAGTTGCCGGTGTAATGATAATAGGTGACGGGCGTGGCGAGGTCGAGCATCTTGATTTTGGAGGAGATGCCCGGAAAGCGTTGCTCAAGGGCCGAAACAATCATGCGGAGGACTTCCTCCTTGGCCGCCTCGTATTTTAATTTATCCTGGTAGAGCTCCATCCAGTAATCGAAATCGGCCTCCAGCATGCTCGTTAAGGTGGTATGGCCGGCCGGGGCCAGGGAGGGGTCGAAATTATAAATCTGCGTACTTATGCGTTCTATCTGCCGGTTGCCAATGTATAAGGGTTCGCGCAAAGGAAAATCCAAGCCAAAGACGCTGGCAGGCAGGTGGTCGAAAGGCTCCGCCACGCCGAAACTCGCAAATAGGAGGGGCGGAAAAGGCTTTAAACCCCGGTAGTTGGCCTCGATACGCGCATCGGTATAACGCCCTTTTAACATATGATAAATCGTGCGGTGGCCATCGGCGGCGGAAATCACGAAATCGGCATAATGCTCCGTCCCGTCTGCCAGGCGGATGCCGTAGGCGCGCGTGCCGCGCACCAAGATCTCTTCCACCCGTTGATTGTATTCGATTTGTCCGCCCAAACTTTCATAACGGTTGACTACCTGTTCGACGAATCGGGAAGATCCCCCCAGCGGGTAGCCGGCGACTCGGTTATTCAGAAAGGACATCGTCATGATGAAGGTGAGCATCGACATTTCTTCGTGCCAAAAATTAGCGAAGACGGTTCTTAGTAGCGGGCTTCGTAGTTTGGAATTAAATTCTTGGAAGGTCAATCCCCACCATTTCATCATCTCGCGGATGGCCGGAAAGCGCGTCAGGATAAGCCGTACATTTTGGAGCATGGCTTTCAGCCCCTGCTCTTCCTCCGGCGGGTTCATCTCGAAATTGGATAATACCCTTATACCGTGGGCAATCCGCCGGATCCAGGTTTCGTCTTCCGGCGCTACTTCCAGCAGGTGCTGTTCCAGGCGATCGACATCGGAGTACAACACCATCGTGCCTTCCGGGTGTTCGTACTGACCAAAGCGATCGTGATCCATAAATTCGAGCTGCTGAACGGCCCCCAGTTCTTTCCAGATCTGGTGGAAGTTGCTTTCGGCCCCCGAACCGACCAACCAGTGAATACAGCCATTGACCGTATAGCCTTCCCGCTCCCAGGATTGGCAGACTCCACCCGGGCGGTGATTCATTTCAAAAATGCGCGTTTGAAAACCATTCATCTGGGCGTAGCAACCTGCCGACAGGCCGGCCATTCCCGAACCGATTAGGATGATGGAGGAGTGGTTTGGCATAACAGTTAAGGTTTTGCCTTAATTTCGGTGATTGTTTGGATTGGTGGGATGAGGAATGTTAGGGGATTAGGGTGATTTTGGGCAATTTTTTTGGATGTGGGGAATCCTTCGAGGGAGGAGAGAGCTGGATTGGATGGATGTATTCGGGGCTGGCGCCCTTCATAGATGGATGATTGGATGTGGGGGAGTCTTGTAGGCTGGAAGGTCTGGAAAGGTTGGATAATGGAGTTGAAGGAAGCGTCGTATCTGCGTCGCTTTTTGTCTTCTTGGGGCTGGTCACATGTTCTTCAAAGGAATCCTCCATCCCCCCCTTTCAATCACTCATTCCGCTCCAACCCATACTTCCGCAACACCTCCTGCCAATCCGCCCGGTTGATGCGCCGCACCAAGGGCGGGTCCAACCGCTGAGGCAGCCTACTGCCGCGGGGCATGAGAAAGCTGCGGTACTGATTGTTAAAATGGGCGGACAACAACTGTATTTTTCCATTTAACTGATGCTCCTGGATAAGGTAACGCATCACCGTGCGATCGTAAACGACGATATCGATCTCCTGGCGGGCGAGGGCCCGGAGCGCCGGCAGCGCATCTTCGTAGGTGTGCGTGGGAATGATTTCGTGACTGACGAGAAAATCTTCACTACTGGTGGCGCTGACGGCGCCGATGCGGTCAACGCTGCGGATGTCTTGCAGGCGTTCGATCTTGGCGGCCAGGGAGTTGACCGTCAGGGTGGAAGCAATAGTGGCGGTGAAACCCGAGATGATGATCACGGCGGTAAACATCCAAATAATGGCCACCGTCTTGCCGGCCTGTGTACGGGGGGCCTTATCGCCGTAGCCCACCGTGGTCATGGTGACGGCCGCCCACCACAACCCGTCGAGCAGACCCGCAAAGCCCGAGCGGAATTGAAAGCGATTATGACGCCGCTCCACCGCCCAGAGGAGCGTACCGAAACAGAAGATAATAAACAGTAACAACAAGATGATTTTCAAGAAGTCCAGGGAGAAGAAATTGCGCAAAAATACCTGGAGCCTTCCCCGCGCCACCGAAGTGGTTGCTACGCCCACACTAGAAACAAAGAAAGGTTGCGAAACTTCAAACATGTCCAGGCGCGTACTATTGACGTGGAGTGGGTTGATGGAGATGTCGATTTCCCCGAAGTCCAGTGCCCGGATCATGCCGATGGGATCGTTGAACAGGACGTAGCGGTAGGAGCCGCCCAGTTCGTCGGCTAGATCCTCCCACAAATCCACGCAAAGCCCATTAAGGTTGCCTTCCTCGGCCTGGATAATGAAGGGGGGGAAAGGATGAACGCCGACCTGCAGCAGGCTGCTGTCGGGATGGGCTAGGGCATTTCCCCCCAGGATAAGGATCGGTAGGAGTAGCCATTTTATCTGATTCATAGGGTAGTTTTCCCGTAATTTTCTTTCTCGCGCCAATCGGGCGCCAGCGCCTCCCCCACGGAGGCCGCCAGATAATCCGTAATGAGTTGCCCGCGCATCAAATCCTCCTGACTAAAAGCATTGGCGCTTTTAGCGTACACGCACCAGATCAGGGGCTGGCGCCCCGGAAGCTGGAACGGAAGCAGCAGGGCGGAAGCGTAGCCGATGCCTTCGCAGGCGGCAATATAGCGGGCGTGCTCCCGCTCGTAATCCATAATCAATAGGGGCATTTGTCGTATCAGGCAGGCTACTTTCATGTTGACCTTTTCATCGAAAGCCTCCTGACTGCCGGTCCATTTTTGCTCGTTGAGAACAAATCCCTCGGTACGAAATGCATCGCGGTGGTGATAACCGAACTCAAAGGCGTTCATGGCGGGCATCAGGGAAGTGTTGTCGATCAGCGCCCGGAAAACCTCCCGCCAACAGGCCGGCCGGGGAAGTTGCCGAAACAAGGCGTGCAACTGATCGGTAGAAATGGCCCCCTTGGTATTTGTTTTAAGGCGATTATCCTGCATATCTTGTGTATGGCGCCACTCTTGCCGGCGCAGGTTTTCTTGTTTATCGCGCAAGGCCGCTTCCCGCTCGGCTAGTTGGCGTTGGAGGTCGCGAATGCGCCGCCGCAGGCGACCCACCTGCCGGTGAATTAGATAAGTCAAACCGGCCACCCCCAAGAGCATATAAAGTAAAATGGCCCACCAACGCTTGTACCATACCGGGCGAACGGCGAGTTGCAAACTCAGAGGGTGGCTCCAGGTATATCCGCCCGGCTGACGGGCCCGGATATCGAGCTGGTAATTCCCCCGGGATAAATTGCTTAGTTGGAGCTGTCCGGGCGTTTCGGCATCCCGCCAACCTTCGTCATGGCCGCCGGAAATGCGATACTGGTAAAGGAGCTGATCGGCGGGAAAAGTCAAGGAAGCAAAGCGCAAGGAGAGGCGATCGGTTCGGTTGATACGCAGTGCTCCTATCCGGCCGGGGATCTTGTGGCCATTGATCCGGCCGGACAGCCATAACGGGCGAGGCGTGGGCCGGGGAGCGGGAAGGGGGTCCCGGGAGTAAACTACCCCTTCTGCGGTGCCTATCCAGATGCGACCGGTTTTATCCTGCTCCAGGCAACGGTAGGTGGCTACCTTGGTCGGTAGACCACTCGCTTCGTCTAAAGGCACACATTTTCCGTCCCGGTAAAAAAGTAATCCGTGGGTGTCGGTGCCCAGCCAGACGCCCCCGTCCGCCATGGCCTCCACGGCACGCACCTCAGTAGCGGTATAAACGCCCAGGTCGATCCGCTGGATGCGTTCCAGATCGAAGCGCAGCAGCCCGTCGGTAGTGCCGAGCCAGACAACACCCCGCTCGTCGATGGAGAGGTCGTGCACCTCGAAATTCTGGCTGTAGCGAAAAGGCAGCGGCAAGCTAAGGTTGATGAAGCGATCGCTTTGGGGCTGGTAGCGGAAAAGATAGGTCTCCGGCCCGATACCCGCAGCGTATAAGCGGCCGCGCGGACTTTCTTTCAACACCAGTATGCGGTTGTCGATGCCTTCTTCGGCATCGTAAAATTGCACCCGACCTGCAGGGGTCAATTTGCTGACGCCCTTCAGAGGCATCGCGTCGGGCGCCTGGCAAAACCAGAGCGCGCCGCGGCGGTCTCCGTAGAGGTAGAAGATACCGCTACCCCGTTCGGATAAATCGATTTGTCGCACCTTACGGTCTTCCCGGTAGGCAAACAAGCGCCCGTCGGTGGTGCCCATCCAGATGGTGTCGGCAACGCCCGTCAGGCTGCCCACAAAGTTCCGTCTAGGGGAAGGGATGGCTTCGGCGAAGAACTCCTGCTTTTCCCGCCGGATGCCGTAGACGTCGCCAAAGGCGATCAGCACCCGGTCCGGGTCCGTATATACGGAAAAGGTGTTATTATTAGCCAAGCCGAAAACTCCGCGGAAAAAGCGCGTTTGTAATAAGCCCAGCCCCAGCCGGCTACCCAGCCACAGCAAGCCCTCGTCATCGAGGTAAATGGTGTGAATATCGCGGAAAGGCAACGTCTCCAGGCGGTGGGGGTCATTGGAGCCGAAAACGGGTTGCAGGATCAATTCACCCCGGCGCCACTCGCCTAGCAGCACCCCTTCCTTCCGGGTCCCTAAATAAAGCCCGCGGGCGCCAAAGGCCAGACTGGTGAATTCGCGCTCTCCCGATGAAAAGTAACGGATGTCTTCCAGCCCGTTACTTTGGGCCACGCCCCGCACCAGTTGATCGCCGGCCAACCAAAGGGTGTCTCCGTGCATTTGCAAGTCGTGGATTCGTTGAAAAGGGCGGGGAAGTTGAACCCGTTGAAAACTTCGCTCTTCATTTTGGTACCGGTACAATTGACCGGTCGCAGCTGCGATCCAAATGGTTCCGCTTTTATCTTCTCCGAAGACAAAATCCGAATCGGAATAGCCCGTTCGGTGGTCTTCGCCGAAAGGAAAAAATGTGAGGCGGCCTCTTTCCCACAGGGCAATCGCGCCATTGGGCTGGCTCACCCACAGTCGCTCGCGGCGGTCGTGGTAAATTCCGTTGGGGTAGAGCAAACTGGTGTCGGTAACCCGCGACCCGGCGGAAAGGATTTTTACTATCCTGGCAGTGTCGCGTTGCGGATGTATGGTAAAAATGCCGGCGTCATTCGCCAAAAGGAGGTCGCCATCGGAGGTGGGGTGCAAATCTTTGATGTAGCGGCTGGCCAAATGCGCACCGAAGGCCTTGAAGTGACGCCCGTCGAAGCGGCATAACCCGTTATCCGTGGCGATCCACAGAAATCCGATGCTGTCGCGCGCCATCGCCCGCACCTGGTCCGATGGCAAACCCTGACCGGTTCGGTAGTGGTTGTAGGCGAACTTTTGCCCGTTTACCGCACCCGTGATCAGGAAGGCGACGGGGAGAAGCAACAAATTCCGTATGGCGAATGGCGGTTTCACGTCACATCAGATGATTGTCGTGGGATAGCTACAGAGGCGCGCTTCGGTTTCGCGATTTATAGTCTGACAACGCAAGATTTGTGAATGCTGACTGGCTCTTTTTAGC
>CAYWHT010000277.1:0-6111 GCA_964458135.1 uncultured Saprospiraceae bacterium
GCGATCCGACAAAAGCACGGAAGCCTACCGCCAGGAGTTGGAACGGCTACTCCTGGATACGATCCGCAAATTGGAGCACAATGCCGACGAAACCAAAACGACCAAAAGCGCCCTGGCCACCCTGCAACAATACCGGCGAGAGCTGCAGCTGCGTGGAGAATTTTTTTGGCCCCAATGGGCCAAGCTGGGTAAATTGAAAGTAGGCGCCAAAAGCCGGGAAGATGCGGCCCCCTTGATCGAGTTTGCCCGTTCGCATGACCAACACCCCCGCTTTCACCAAGACATACAGGACTTTATCGAGCAGGTTTTTGACATTACCATCGCCGCCATCCAGGAGTACGACGCCTACAAAAAAGGCCGGGGGTTGATCGATTACACCGATATGGAAGTGCTCATCAAACGCCTGTTGGATCAACCCTTGGTGCGCCGGGTCTTGTCCGAAGAATTGGACTTGCTGATGGTCGACGAATTTCAGGATACCTCCCCCCTGCAGTTGGAAATTTTTCTCAAGCTCTCCGGCCTGGCCAATTACTCGGTATGGGTTGGCGATCCCAAACAGTCGATTTACGGTTTCCGCGGCGCCGATCCCGAGCTCATGCAAGCCATCATCGACCAAACGGGAGGGGTCAAACCCGAAGATATCCAGGAGTATTCCTGGCGTTCCCGCGAAGACATCGTCAACGCTGCGAATGCGCTTTTCACGCACGCGTTTTCCCAACTTCCCGCCGAGCAAGTAGCGCTAAAAGCCAAACGCACCAAATTTCCCCAGGACCACAGCCTCAACCGCAGCCCCGAGCCCCTCGAAATGGATACTGCGCTGATCCATTGGCATTTTCGCTACGAGCTGGAAAATAAAAAACAACCCGGCAAACCCTGGACGGAAAACTGCATCGCCGAACAGCTCCGGGAATGGCTGGCCGAAGGCCGGCAAATATTGCCCAAAGGCGAAAAACAATACCGGAAGGCCCGCCCTGGCGATGTGGCCATCCTCTGCCGTTCTAATAAAGGCTGCCAGGAGATGGCCAAGGCCTTGAACCGCGCCGGTCTCCGGGTGGCGATCTCCCGGGAGGGCCTGCTGGGCGCCGCCGAAGCCAAACTGGTCCTGGCCTGTCTGAAATACTTACTCAACCGGCGCGATTCCCTCTCGGTAGCCGAAATCCTTCGCCTGGCGGCCGGTTGGCCAACCGAGAAAATCATCGAGCACCGCCTGGCTCACCTCGCAAAGTCCGGCGGCGCCCCCTGGGCCGCCGAGAACGAAATCATCCGGTACCTGGATGCGATTCGCGACCAAATCGTCGACTTTTCCAGTGCCGAAACCCTCAATCTGCTGCTCGGAGAACTCGACATCCGGCGCATGGTCGCCGCCTGGGGCAACGTACAACAACGGCTCGACAACATCGACCTGCTCCGCAAGCTGGCCCTGCAGTACGAAGAAGCTTGCAACCGCCTGCATACGGCCGCTTCGCTGGGCGGCCTCCTGTTGTACCTCAACGAGCTCGAACGCGGCAAGCAAGACTTCCAGGGCGCCGGGGAAGGCCCCGACGCCGTCAATGTGCTGACCTACCACAAAAGCAAGGGATTGGAATGGCCCGTCGTCATTTGCCATAGCCTGGAAGATCAACTGCGCGCGGAAGTGTGGGGAGTGGATCTCATCCCCGAATCCCCGGAGGTCGATCTCGACAATATTCTCGGCAACCGCTGGCTGCGTTATTGGGTCAACCCCTACGGCCGCCAGTACCAGTATACGCCCGTTGCCGAGCGACTGGAAGACAGCCGGGTCAAACAAGTCAAAAAGCAAAAAGCCTTGCAGGAAGAAGCCCGCCTGCTTTACGTAGGCGTTACCCGGGCCCGGGACTATCTCATCCTGCCTTCCACCGCCCACCCTACGCGCTGGCTCAACCGGGTCTGGCACGGCCAGGAGGATCAATCCACCCTCGATCCCTACGCCCACGAAAGCCCCTGGCAATGGAACGGCCAAGTGTTGCCCATGGACAGCGGCACTTACCTGCGGCCCCGCGATTTTACCGTTGCCGACCCACCGGATGAGGCCGTGCGCTTTATCGAACCTCAGTACGGGGAACGCACGCACGAACCATTGGAAATCGATTTGCGCCGGGGAAGCACCGAGGGCTTTTGCATGCTGCAGATGGGAAATTGGCAATACTACGGAATGGCCGCCCGGCCGCTTCCCGAAAACGGAGATCCCTACGCCTACGCCAAGGCATTAAAGGCCCTCTTAACCGCCTACCATCCCGACTACTCCCGGCAAGAATTGATGACCATCAGTGAAGGGCTGAGCAGGCGCTACGAAGTTGAAGAGGCCGACAACCTGTTGGAAAGGACCGAACACTTCTACAACTGGGTAGACGCCCAATTTACCTACCAGCAAATGCACCGCAAACTACCCATCCGGCACATCCGGGGGGCAAAACTGTTTTCCGCCGTTTTGGATCTCGTTTTGGAAAGTCCTTCCCAACTGGCCCTGATCCAGCACTCCGGCTTCGCGGGGGGAGAAAAAGAGTGCCGCAATAAAGTCCGCCAACTCGCCAATTGGCTGCACCTGAGTAAGGAAGCCCTCGAACAACTCTATCCCGGCAAGCCGGTTCGCAGCTTTGTCCACTTCGTATTATCTAACCGCCTGATCGAAGTGATAACCCAAGGATCCGCTCCACCCCAAAACGCGCCAAAAACCCAAAATCGAGGATCGGTAGAACCGTCATAGGCCCCGAAAACCAATTTTTGGAGGGAAAAAGCAGCCAAAAAGCCATTTTTTTATGCATTTTTGGAATGAAATCCTAAAAAAATCTGTTTTTATTGTAACTTTACAATAAGCGTACGTCAGAAAACCGGATCGAAAACCAAAAATACTGATAATAGGGTTAATAGGTGTTTTTTCGAGGATTACCCGATGATTCGGGTAATCTTTTTTTATTCCCCAAATATTTCCGTGTCGGGATGAAAGGCGTACCAGGCAAACCAGTATAAGGTCACCGCAGCAATTTTCTCGCCCTTTGCATCGTAAACTGCTGCGGAATTCGCCTCCCGGTCGTATTTGATCTTTACCTGGCGGCCATTGATTTGATCCTCCACTACTTTTCCTTTCTGGCGTAGCCGGGACAAGGGATAAGCTTTGGCTACCCCATCCAGTTGCACGCCTAGCACCCGCTCCTTGCGATCGAGGGCCGAACGCTCTTCGTCGACCGGAAACATGAGCCGGGAGGATTGCTCGTAACCGGTATAAGGGGTGCGGTCGTAGTTGCGCCGGTGACCCGTTTGGGTATTTAATGCTTTAGTATCGGGATGTTGATCTTTCCATTGTCCCCAGGTGGTGCGGGTAGTGGGAATAAACTCCAATTCCGTTCCGGCGGCTGTACCGGAAACCGCCTTGCTCATAATCTGTGACCACAAGGATTCCGTCTGCCGGTCGTACAATAACACATCACTGTTATACAGCAAGCCCGATACCCCGAAGGTGCGCCGCTCGCCGTCAATTTCGGCCACAAAAGCCATACCGCTGCCGCACAACGGGCAATAGGTAATCACCACCGCCTGCCCGCCAAAATCGTCGTTGACGATTTCGTGGTAATTCAGAATCTTGATGGGATAAGCTTTGGCGATACCGTTAACTTCCACTCCCAGGATCTCCTCTTTCTCCCGGAGAAAATCGGCCTCATCCGCACCGGAAAATTGCGGATCATCAATGGAGGGAATGCCGTCGCGCGGAGGGCCCCCGTGATGGATCTCACTTTTGGGGATTAGCAAGTTGTTCAATTCAAAGCCGTTCGTCTTGCGAGGGCCTCCTTCTTGATCTTGCGCCGTAAGCATTTGTGGCGTTATTGAAAATAAAAAAGCAACAATTAAATACCGCATAGGATGAAGTTTTATTGAATAACGTTAGGAGTTATAGTCTGACAACTCAGGATTTGTGAAAATATGACGCCGCTATTTTTTCGGCTGGCAAGGCGGAAAACGTAGGCATAGCCTAAGTTCTGTCGAGGCTTTCCAACGCAGCAAGGCGGAAAAAGAGCAAGTCAGAATTCACAAATTTTGGGTTGTCAGACTATAATCCCCAACCATCCTATGAGTTTTTGAAACAGGCCGTTGTTCCGATACGGACATTAGGCGCAGTTCTCCAAGTCAATCGCCCCAATTGTGTAAGCGGCAAGTCTTAATTTATAGTCTGACAACGCAAGATTTGTGAATGCTGACTGGCTCTTTTTAAGCCTGGCTGCGTTGAAAAGCCTCGATGTAGCCCCGGCTATACCTGCGTTTTTCGCCCCCGACGCTTGCGGTCGGGATCAAGACTTGCCAGCCGAAAAAATAGCGGCGTCCTATTTGCACAAATCTCCTGTTGTCAGACTTTAAACTTCCAGGCTTTGCGGCTTACTCCTAACCGATGTACCTTTGCAAATCAACTCGGTTAATCAATCTCTCATCCTATGTCCCATTCATTGACCTACTTTCACTTTCCCTTTTTTATGCTTATCTTAACGATGCTATCCACATCTGATGGATTGACGGCCCAAGAAGGTTACTTGACGGACTTTCAAAAAAAGTGGCAAAACGCTGCCGATTACACCCTAGAGCTAGCTGAATCCATGCCGGAAGCCGATTATGATTTCCGGCCTACGCCCGGACAGATGTCTTTCCGCGAACAGCTCATTCATATGGTGCGCAATATGAACTGGTTGGCTTCCGATTATCTAGGAGGTGAAAAACTCGATGATAACCTGCGTACAAGTGACTACTCCAAAGAACAAGTCCTGGACATTCTTAGCCGGGGCTTCGCGGCCTCCATGTCGTGCGTGGAAAATTTACCGGCCGCCGCTTTAGACGAGCAAGTCGATTTCTTTGCCGGCCCGATGAACAAGCGACAGATCCTTACCTTGATGAACGACCACGTGACCCACCATCGTGGACAATTGATCGTATACCTCAGATTGAAACAGATATCCCCGCCAAAGTACCGGGGATGGTAATTTCCTTACCGTATTAGTGACGTTACCCGGCGAGAAAACGGAAACCGCCCTACCGCATATGATGCGAGCCTCAAGCCCGGGCCCTGGTTTTAATTGGGTCTTTCCCCGATTCAGTGGCTACTTGTTCGTTTTAACCCGGATTAACTCCGGCAAAGGCATCCGAAATGCGATACGGACCCACATTTGGCTTTGCCGCCAATTAACAATAAAATAATCTTTCAACCCTGATTGCCAGTACACTACAAGTGAATTTTTAACTATTTTTGCGGTTCGTGTACAATCAACACAAAGCAGAAGGATAATTCCTTAACCACCAATCTCAAAAGCATGTTAAAAAAGCAATATCTAAAGAGCTCGGCGCACTGCAAAGTCACCTTCAGCCTTCCCCGTGCAGCGGCGCCGGAGGCCCGTGAAATTAAGATTTTGGGAGACTTCAACGGATGGAATTGGGAGCAGGGCGTCGTCATGAAAGCCGGAAAAAAAGACTACCAGGCCGTCGTTAAACTGGAGACGGGGCGCCGGTACCAGTTCCGCTACGTCGTTGACGGCAGCAGTTGGCTCAACGATTGGCAGGCCGACGAGTACCTCCCCAACGAGTTTGGAGCCGATAATTCCGTGGTGCAGCTGGAAGCTATCGCCACTCCAAAAGCGACCCCCGCCAACGGAAAGTCGAAGACCACCGCCAAAAAAGCTACGACAAAGAAGCCGGCCTCCGAGAAAAGCAAAATCCCCGCCAAGGACAACCTGAAAAAGATCGAAGGCATCGGACCCAAAATCGAAGGCTTGCTTCAGGATGCCGGCATTCGCACCTTTGAAAAGCTCGCAGGCGCCAGGATTTCCACTTTACGGGATGTGCTCCACGCTGCCGGTCCGCGTTTCAAAATGCACAACCCCGCTACCTGGTCGGAGCAGGCCAAGCTGGCTGCCGCCGGTGAATGGGACAAGTTGGAAGCGCTGCAGCAGCAACTCAAAGGCGGACGCCGTAAATAACCCCTCTCCGTAAGCGGTTGCTTCCCTTCTCCGGGCCCTTTTTTGGGGGCGAAAAAGGGCCCGGGAATATTTTTCTCCCTACGATCCGCCAACCCAAAATTTGTGAATGCTGACTTGCTCTTTTTAGCTTCGCTGATCGTCG
>CAYWHT010000278.1:0-6106 GCA_964458135.1 uncultured Saprospiraceae bacterium
AGTATAATCAAAAAATTGCAATTTGGAGGCCAACTACTAAACCCGCAATGGGTTCGATAAGAGCTTGTTGGGCGTTTACCCTGTGGAATAGTCGCTCTGCGAATTCTACAGGGTTTACCCTTTGGCCTGCCAATGACCATCTATGGAACCTCCCTTCACCATTTTTTTTCAAGAGTAAGGGCCCCCGCACCCCACTCTTGAATAAAAAATGGCTTTGGGAGCACCCAAAACTGGTCATTTTCGGCATCAAAAGCAAACTGCCAATAAGCTCTAAGCGACACGGTTTCACCGGGATGAGCATTCCCGCGAGCATCCAGAACACTCTTTATCCATGGCTATTGACGTCGGAGCTTACATCTCAGATTTATTATACGAGCATGACTCGGTGAACTTACCGGGCCTCGGTGGATTCGTGGGCCGGTACAAATCGGCGGAAATCGATCAGGTGCAGGGGCAAATCCATCCGCCCTCCAAAAAGCTGGAATTCAATCCGAATCTGGTGCTGGATGACGGCCTGCTCACCGGATACGTGCAGGAAAAACACCAGATCAATTACTCCGAAGCCAAAACGGCGGTAGAGCATTACGTAGAGGGCGTTAAAAAAGCGGTCGAAAAGCGCGAAACGGTCGTATTCCCCAAGGTGGGCCGATTATACAAAGACTACGAAGGGCATCTACAATTTCTTGCCGAATCAACGAATTTCAATACCGATTCTTTTGGCCTACCCACGGTGCATTTTTATCCCGTGGCCGGCGACGCCGCTTCTCCGGCGGCTTCTCCATCGGCGGTAGCCGCTTCAACGACGGGAGCCGAGTGGAGCGGAGAGCGCCAGCCGGCAGCCATCGACAATTGGTTTCGGCGCTTCCTACCCATTATCAGCGCAGTGGTGCTGGTCGTACTGGCTCTGGCGGTTTATCTCTTTTTTTTCGAGGGTCGCTGGCCGGTATCCGGCACGGAGGACGGTGAGGTGCCGTCGTCCCGCCTCAATGTTAAACCCTCCCGTGATGATCTAACCACAGACACCCTCACCAACGGCCCAATTATAGCATCCCCCAACGAAGAGCAAGAAACAATGCCAATCCCCCCCGATACGGAAAGCCCCACCACCCCTCCCGGCCAAAAAGAATGTGTTGTGGCTATCGGTATCTTCGGCAATCAGGAGAATGTCGACCGGCTCGTGCAACGCATCTACGAAGCCGGCTACGAACCCTATCTCGACCGCCGCGGCGATGGGCTCACCCGCGTCGGAGTGCAAAAAGCGTACGAAGAACCCTGGGAGGTAGAGCAACTACTCCGGGAAGTACGCGAAAAATTTGAGGAGGACGCCATCGTGCTGAAGCGTTGACAAATACCCCTCTACCCGCCGCTCCCTCTGCGTCAACGCACCAAATTCACGTGTCCCTGCAAGACCTCTTCCAGCCCGCTTGCGTAAAAAACCCGGGCAAACCAGACGTAAACGCCTTGCCGTAAATCCTGCCCGCGGAAAGTGCCGTCCCAGCCATTCATTTCCGAAGACGGAGGTACGTTGTCGGCCTGGAATACCAGGTTTCCCCAACGGTCAAATACCCGCAATTCGGCCGACTCGATAATGGAGGTGTTGCTGTAAAAGGTGAAGACATCGTTGTTGCCGTCGTTGTTGGGACTAAATGCGGTGGGAAAAAAGATGTTGTTGGCGGCGTCGACGGAGATCGACAGGCGATCGCTTACGGTGCATCCCGAACTGTCGTTGGCGGTCAGCGTTAGGGTGGTGCTAATCACCGGGGCGATGCGGGTGAACAGGGAGTCCGGTGCGCTCAATCCGGCCGTGGGCGACCAGTTGAAGTTTTCGGGCTGGAAATTGAGCCGGGGCCGTAGATCTACGGCGGCGCCCCTTTTAATGGTCGTATCGGGCCCCAAATCCAGCACCAACGGCTCGGGAGCGCCGAGTTCGATGGAGGTGTCTTGCCGGCAACCGTTATTATCGCTCAGACTTAGATCGTAAGCACCCGCGCTGAGCTCGTTGAGAATCAAAGGAGCCTGGGCAAAGGGCTGGGCCGCCGAGCCGTCCAGGCGCAGGATGAAGGGCGATGCTCCGCCCGTTACTGATTCGAGTACGATGGCGCCGTCATTGGTGTCTGCGCAAGAAGGGGGCACGCCCCGCATATTGACCGAAAGCGGAGCGGGAGCGCGTAGTTCGATGCTATCGGTTATTTCACATCCCTCCGCATCGCGAACCCGGGCCCGGTAGGTCCCCGCCGAAAGGCTGTCGCGGAAGGCTTCGGTGCGGCCGTCGCTCCAGCTGAATTCCACCGGAGTACGCCCACCTTCAAAAACGGCTTCGATGGCGCCGTCCTTCGCCTCATGGCAACTGACTCCAAAGCCGCCGAAGTCGTTCAATAGGTTGATGCTTAGGCGCAGGTCGCTGACTTCCACCGTTGCCGCGCCCTGAATGCTGGTGGGACAATCAGCACTATTTTCTGCGCTAATCGATTCGATGAGATAAGTAGCGGTTTCGGCCGGAGCGACCAATTCGGCATGCCCGTCGCTGATGCCGTCAAGGCTCCGCAGCGGGCCACCTTCGATGCGGTATACGAGATCGAAAGTGCTCGCTCCTTCCAGCCGAAAAGTCAAAGGGATAGAGTCACCGGGACAGATGCGGCCGCCGCCCTCCAGGGTGGCGGAAAGCCGCGGCCTAAAAGTCAGGGAGACCTCGATGGTGCTGTCACAGCCGAAGGCGCTGCCACCGGGCAGGATTTCCGTGCCCGTCGGGTTGGCCTCGTTGTAGGTAGTGCCGTTGATCAAGAGACTGTCGCCCGCACAAAGGGTGGAATCGATGAAATTGGTGGGGCTTTCGCGGAAAGTGAGGTCGATAATTACGGTGCTGTCGCAACCAAGGCTGCTGGTGAGCACCTCCGCCCCGCTGGGGTTATTCTCGTCGTATACCGTACCGTTGACGGTAATGCTGCTGCCGGCACAAAGGGTTTGGTTTAGGGTTTCTTCGGTTGATGCAAATTGTAAATCGATGATTACGGTGCTGTCGCATCCGTTGGCGCCGGTGAGGACTTCCAGGCCATCGGGGTTGTTTTCGTCGTACACCGCACCGTTGACCGTCAGCTCGTCGCCCGGGCACAAGAGGGGCGCGAGCGTAACGGTGGTATCTTCCAAAAAGGTCAGGTCGACGCGTACGATAGAGTCGCAACCGTTGGCCGCCTGGCCTTCCAGGATTTCCACTCCGGTGGGGTTTTCTTCGGTGTATTGCCGGCCGTTAACGGTTACCGACTGGGTAAAGCAAAGGGTGGAGTCGAGTTGGAATTCGGGTACGGGGAGAAAAGTCAGATCGATATTGATGATGCTGTCGCAACCCGATACGCTGCCTCCGGGAATGATCTCCTGCCCGCTCGGGTTGGCCGAGTTATAAACGACGCCGTTCAGCACGAGGCTGTCATTGTTGCAAAGCGTTTGTTGAACATCGTTGGTGATGGGGGGATTGACCACGATGGTGGTTCTGCGGCTCAGGCTGCTTGCGCAGTTGGCGTCTTGCAACTCCAGGAAGTTGACCTCGAGGGCGCCCTGCGAAATGCCGAAGTTGGCGGGGCATAGTTCGAGCACGGCGTTGGAGTCGGAAAAGGTTTGGTCGAAGGCCTGGGGGCCGGAACCGTCGTCTATTTCGTAAAACAGTTGGAAGGGAGGCTCACCGGCAAAAGAGAGGTCGTACCCGAAGCAGTCTTCCGCACAAACGCTTTCTTCCAGGATAATGCTGACGCTGGGGGCTTCGTTGGCGGTCGTGAGGATGTAACTGGCGGTGGCTTCGCAGCCCGCGGCATCGGTGACGGTGAGGGTGTAGTTGCCGGGCGCCAGGCCGGCGGGATCTTCCGTGCCGTCCAGCAAGTCGTCGCTCCAATCGATTGTAAAACCGGGAGTACCTCCATTGAGGGTCAGGTCAATGGCGCCGTCGTCCTCGCCGGGGCAGGATTCCGGCTGCCCGTCGACGGTCAGGGCGAGGCTGCAATCGGGATCGCTGATCGTAAAATTACAGTTCGTTTGGCACCCGTTGTCGTCCGTAACGGTAACCGTATAGTTGCCGGCGGTCAGGTTGGTTAGGGTGGTGACTCCGGCAATGGCTTGGCTGTCCGAGGAGCTTGTCGGTCCGTTGACTTCGATGGCGTAGGGCGGGCTGCCGCCCGAAATGTCAACGGTTCCCGTTCCATCATCACCTCCAACGGTGGATACGGGCTGTTCCTGGCCGCAGTTAAGCAGGAGCTGGCTGGGCTCATCAAGGGTGATCGATGCGGATGAGGAACAGGAATTCGCATCGATCACCGTGACGGTGTAAGTGCCGGGCCCGAGATTATCGGGATCCTCGATACCGTCGAAGAAATTGTCATCCCAGTCAATATCGTAAGGAGGGACGCCCTCGGTGATCGTGAGATTGATTTGTCCGTCGGTCGCGCCACTGCAGCTGATTTCCCGTTCTACGCTCAGATCGGCCGCGGGCGGGGTTTGTGCGAACAGGCCGACCGGGACGGGTTCTGATTGGCAATTTCCGGCTTCGACGATGGCGTAGACGGTGGTTGAGGCAGTGATAAAGTTGTCCGGATTGGTGATGGGTTCGGTAAGTATCAAATTGCGAAACCAGCTCACTTTATTGTTTGTACCGCCGCGGATGGCGTTGTCTAGCCCGCTCAGGTCAAAGGCGGCTTCTCCAATATCGTTTCCGCAGGCTTGTAGCGGGCCCGCCGAGTTGGCGGCGGGCGCTCCGGATACGGTGACGGTGGCGCCCCCCTCGAAATTGGAAAATACCGGGCAGCCGGCGGCGTCGGTTACCGAAACCGGTGTGAAGGTGGTGCTGTCGGTGACTATAACCTCTTCGGCAGCTCCGTCCTCAAGGCCGCTGCGGCTCAGCGTATCCGCACCGTCGGTGTATTCTAGGGTGAAGGGGCCGCCGGTGGCGGGCAGCCGGAAGGTAAGGGTTTCCTGTAGGGTGTCGCAACCCGAGCAGACCGAGCAGTCGATGCGAATGCCGCTGGGGGCGAGGTTGATGGTTGCCGGAGGGTTCTCGTATTCCGGGCAACTGTTGTAGCGCGTCCAGTTGGCGGGATTGCTGATGCGGGTGATCCATTCCAGTTGGGGAGCTTCTGCCTCGGGGCCAGTATAGCTGATGAAGTCGGTGGTGCCGCCGGTGGGGGCCATGGAAAAACAGGCGGAAAGGGCGGGGTGCAGCCCCGATTCCTGGGGGCTGTCCTGCAGGCTGCGCCATTCCGTTTTGGTGTTGAAGGCGAAGAGGAAGCGACCGCCGGTGTAGTTGGCGTCGTGGTCAAAGTTGCCGGGAGTTCCGGGGTCCTCCCAATTGCCGCCCTGCAGGAAGTGGATTTGATCGCCTCCGGAATTAAAATTCAGAGAATTGACGCTTAGCTGCTCAAAAGTCCAATCGGCGTCGGGAGTTGAGGCTTGGTAATCGGAGCCAAAGGCGGGGAGCCGGAAGGTGATGGCCGTTCCGGCGGGAATGGTCGGGCCGGTGCGGGTGGCCTCGATAAAACCCTCGGAATTGCCCCAAAGGCCGGGCTCGGTGCGCTCCCAACCGTTGTCCGTGATCTGGATAACGGTGTTGGGCTCAATGTCTTTAAAACAGACGAAGCTGATGAGGTCATCGGGATCTTCCCCGCAGGTTGACAGGTTGGCGTTGACCCCCAGTACGGCCAGGTCGCCGGGCTGCAGCAACGTTTGGGCGCCCAGGCAGCCGGCGCGCAGGGCCAGAAAGCTCAGGGTGAGGATGAAGCCATAGCAAAGGAAAGCCAGGTGGTTGGTGGTAGTTTTGGTGGCCAAGATCATTATTATCGGTCTTTGTGGATGGTTTCAGAAGCGCATCAGGAAAACATTTTCTTAACGCAAAAGCAAGCCCCTGAAGTATCCTCCGGAAATAAGATAAGGGCGATCCAAAAATTCCATAAAAGTCTTTGGAATTTTGTTTGTGAATGTGGTCGGAAAAGGGGAAATTCCAAACCTAGTACACTGTGTAATAAGTTCTTTGATGTTTTGGGATGGGTATTTTGGCGAAGGGCAAGGCGCGAAGATGGAGCATAGCGTTCGACTGAGCTCCCGCCGAAGTCCGTAGCTACGAGACTGATGA
>CAYWHT010000279.1:0-3054 GCA_964458135.1 uncultured Saprospiraceae bacterium
ATTCTCTGGGAAGCCCGAAGCCCACCAATCTTCAGTTGGTGGGTAGTTCACAGTGTATAGTGCCCGTCCTCCTACTTTGGCCGGGTAAATCCGTTTGTTTAGCCGGGCAATGTTAGTAGCCGCGCTGCTCCAGCTGCATGTCTTCAGGGAGGGATAACCCAGCTGTTCATTGCAGGGATCGGCAAAGCCGTGTCCGGTCTTTCTACTTTCAGCTTTACACTTTCTGGTGTAAGCAGGTACTACTGTATTCACGCATGATTTTCCATTAACTTATTCTACTCAATTGATCATTACCATCGCCCCTTTGACGCTCGTATTCCCCGCAGATTTAAGCTCTGCGGTAGCGGAGCCCTGGGCCGCAAAGGCTACCTGGGCTTTGCCGTTGACATTGAGCCCTTCCAGGTTGAGATCGGCGGTAGCTTTGAGGTCAATGGTCTGGTTGGCCTGCAGGGTCATTTTTCCCGTGGCCTTGATGGTGATGTCTTTGGCGCTGTTGAGGGTGATGCCGTTGTTTCCCATTTCGATCTTATTGCCGTTTTGGTCCTGTAGTAGGATGCTTTTGTCTTTGTCGGACAGGACCATCTTATTGCCGCCAGGGGTTTCTGCGGTCAGGATTTTCTGTTCGTCGTCGAATTCTAGTTTGAGGTCATTTTTAGTGACGATGGCTTTGATGCTATTCTTTTGATCGGCCGTATAGGGCGGTGCATTCTTGCTGCTATAGAGCATTCCCAGGATGATTGGATAGCGGGGGTCGTTATTCAAAAAGCCCAGGATGACTTCGTCGCCCACTTCGGGGATGAAGAAGGCGCCTTTTTGTTTGGTGGCGTAAAATTCGGTGAGGCGGGCCCAGACGCCGTCGCCACTTTTGGCGATCATGGGCAGGTCGACCTGTACGCGATGCTCGCCCTCGGGATCGGCATCGATTTTTTTGACCGTGCCGATCTGCAGGCCCTGAATGGCGGGTAGCAAATCAGCAGCCGGCGGGCTGTTGACGGCTGTTCCCTCAAAGAGCCGGTTGACGGGGAGGCCGAAGCGAACCGTGGTGCGCCATTGTCCCTGCCGGATATCGTGTTGCACCTCCGTGATGAGGGCTTTGCCGTTAAAACGTTTACCAAAACCTTTCAGCTCCAGTAAGGTGTTGACCCGGGGCTTGGCGTTGCCGACGAAGGTGACGCTACCGCGAATGCGTTCCAGCCGCGCACGGAGCAAGGTCGCCTTGGCCCAATTGGTGAGGGCGGCCTTATCGATCGGGCCGGTGGAATGGAGCTCGTGATCTTTCGAGGCCAACACCTCGGCCAGCTTTTTGCCTTTGATGTTGCCTTGGTCATTGGTTGTGGGCTCGGTGGATTTTCCCTCCGCAATATCTTGTTTTTTCATATCCCAGGAATGGGTCGTCACCTGCGGCATCTGCCGGCGGGCTTCGATTTCTCCTTCGAAGGCAATGACGTCGGCAAAGTAATCCAGGACGAGGCCCGAGGCTTTGGAGGTAGTGGGTTGCTTGACTTGTAATTGATCGTCTTCGTAATAAACGACCAACCCGTTGACCTCCGCGCGCCGGAGGATGAAATCCCAATCCACCGCGTGGTATTGGATGAGTTGCGGATGCTGAAAGGAGGTGGCGTCTACGGCGCCCTGGAGCCCGGCATCCTTGATCAGGCTATTGATAATATCGCTATCCTTTTTTTCTTTGAAGTAGGTATTTTTACGACCGAGGGTGAGTTTGCAGGCCGGATCGCTACATTGAATCCGGAGTACATTGGCCCGTTCGGGACCCAGGCGGATGCCCTGGTTGACGATAAGGCCCGAGAAGATAGTCTCGTTTTTGGATTGGTAGCCGGCCTGGATCACAATTTCCTTCCCCGGGACAAAGTCTTCGGCTTCACTGTAGGCAAATACTTCCTTCTCGCTATCGCCATGGGGTAGCAGGATCGTAACGGTTGCGGTAGCAACGCGGTTAACCGGCTTGTCTACGACAACTTCCAGAATCTGGTATTGGTCTTTAAGTGCTTTTCCCTCCACTTTGATGTTAAGGGTTAAGTTGTCCACTCCGCTTTTCAGGGGAGATTCAGCCATTTTGGTACTTTTTATTCATCCAGTGGGGGAAATTCGATTTCCTGCCCCGCCTGAAGGTTTATAAGATTAGGTAGTCCGTTAGCTTCGGCTACCTGCAAGTAAAAGCTGGGATCGCGGTAGATGCGGTAACACATTAGCGGCAGGTTATCCCCGGCCTGCGCCCGGTGCAGGTGGGTGAGGTCGGGGGATTGATCATCTTCGATTTTGCTGCGCGTTTGTGGGTCGATCATCTCGCTGAAGGACAGGTTCACCTTGGCGCGCAGGGGCTCGCCTTTATTATCGAAGAGCAGAAAGGCTACCGACATATCCTGCAGTTGTCCGACAAATCGCAGGTCGCCCCACTGAATCTTGGCGTAATTGGTGGAGTGTATTTTGCCGTTGTATTTGACGAGCATGTCCTGCAAGGTCTTGATATCCGTTTTGACATCGCCGGAATCCGGGATGGCGCCCGTACTATCGAACCACAATTCAAAGCTCAAGGCCTCCCGGAATTGGATAACCTTGAGGTCGACGATCTTCCCGTTGGCCAGTTCCAGGGAGTTGATGGTTTTGTTGCCGACCTTAATGCCTTCGGAATGGGAGCTATACTTCAGCTGATAGCTATCGGGATTGATGGTCACCTTCATACTCTTGAGCTTGCTGAAGGTGTTGTCGAATTTGTCCACTTCGTAGGCGGTGATGGTCAGGCGGGCCAATTCCCCTTGCTTATTTTCCCGGGGTTGGGAGCCGGGCCCCTGTACAATTTCTCTATTGAGCGCCATAGCAATGGGTTTTAACGGTATTTGCGGTTTTCCAGCATTTCCTCGACGCGACGCAGGCATTCGCGAATGATGGCTTCCCGCGAGGCCGGGGAATCTGTGGATTCGGCCGCTTCCTTAGGGGGCGCTTCGGCTTTGGCTTCGTTGAGCGGCTTTGGGGGGGAGGCATCGGTCAGCTCGCCAATCCTTTGGGCGGTAGCCGGATCGCCGTCTTGTTCTAGGA
>CAYWHT010000279.1:3064-6091 GCA_964458135.1 uncultured Saprospiraceae bacterium
TTCTAGGATAGCCTTGATAACGAGTTCGCGAATTTCGACGGGCATTTGGATTAATGTTTTGTGGTGAATAATGATGTGGGGGAAATTTATTCGTAGGGGTATTTTTTCCCTGCATTCTCATCCTGTATCCAGAAGTAGTTGTAGGTCAGGGTGAGGGATTCGATAACGATATTGCTCTCCTTGGCGTTGAGTCCGCTTGCCTCCCATCCGGCCGGGTAGGCATTGACGAAAACCCAGGTCATGATGGGGTCCTGGTGTTGGACGTGGGCGTCGATCAGCGAAACGGCGACGGTTTTGGGTTCTATTTTTTCGTTTAACCCGCCGCTAAAGTGTTTCATACACCATTGGGCAATAGAGGAAGAGGGGATGATCAAACCGCGTTTAAGTACGAGATCCTCGTAGCTGACGCGTTTGGGGACCTTATAGTCAAAGCGGTTTTCACCCCCCATCGAGATGGTTTCCGTCTCTTGTTTGGCGGAAATGCCCGACACTTCCTGAAATCCGGCATCCCAATCGCTGCTGTTGTCGCCGCCCATCGAAAAAAAGCTGAGGGTATAAAAAAAGCCGACCGGCGGAACGTAAGCGCCTACGGAATTAGCCATAGCGAGTTATCAGTGATTTATTCCATAGTAAGGCCTTCGTGGGCCAATACGAGTTCTTCGATCGCGACTTCGCTGTTTTGGGCGTTGAGGTCGGTGCCGGTAAACTTGAGGGGCCAGGCATTTTTCAACGTCCAGGTAAAGAGGGTACTCCCCGTCTCGTCGAGCAACTGGATGGTGACGGTTTGCCGGGCCACGGTATTCATGGTGACTTCTGCGAAGTAGGAGAAGAGGGCGGTATCATCGGCAAACATTCCCTTTTTGAGGGTGACGTCACTGGCCTTGCGCATGCCCGGCATCTTGACGGTTGAGAATTCCTTGCTATTGCCGGCGCGGTATTCGATCAGCTCGTGTTCGGTATCCAGGCCGGAAACTTCCTGGAAAGCAATTTCTCCTTTATCGCCCAGCGTAACGTTGAAGTAAAACTTAGGTACTGGCCACGGAGCTTCTTGTTTTTCACCTGCCATGATATTGAGGATTTAATTTTTTAAGTGGTTAAATGATGGATTAGCGATTAAGACTGCTGCATTTTTTGTTCGAAGGTGATGACGATGAATTCGGCCGGGCGCGTAACCGCAAGCTTTACGGTAATCCGCATGATGCCGTCCAGAATATCGGTGGGCGTCATGGTGACGCCTAATCCCACATCTACTCCAAAAGCGTCTTCCGGGGTAGCCCCGGCCAGGGCGCCGGCTTGCCAGACGTTGGTCAGGAAGTTGGTAATCAGGGCCTTCAGGTTGGTCCAGGTAGACGATACGTTGGGTTCGAAGACATAAGCTTCGGCGGCGTATTTGATCGATTGTTCGATAAAGATGACCGTACGCCGTACGCTGACGTAGCGCCAGTCCTGGCTGTTGCCGTCGAGCGTGCGGGCGCCCCAGACGAGTACGCCCTTGCCCGGGAAGGTACGAATGGCGTTTACCGCCTTGCCGGTGAGCGGAACGTTGAGGTCTTCCTGCTCGTCGTTAGTGAGATTGACGACCGGTTTCACAACGGATCCGACGCTCACGTTGGCGGGCGACTGGTACACGCCGATGGTGTTGTCCACCATGGAGTAGATGCCCGCCATGGCGGCGCTGGGGGGTAAGGTGTTGATTTTTTTCTTCAGATCGTCGAGTACCGACTTGTAAGAGGGGCTGATGGCCAAAAGCGTCTGGTGCAGGCCGAGGGGGTCGATGTCGCTGGCGCCCTCGCCGCCACCCGTTAAAGTAGCCAGCTTGGTCAATTCTTCCTTGATCGCTTCGGCCCGCGCGAGGTTCACCAGCCCGTCGGTATGTTCCTGATTGAGGTTGAGGTCGAGGAGCTTGATGAGCGTCGGGGCGGAAGCAAATCCGGTTTGCTGAGCGGTGAGCTGATCCTCCGGCAAGATGCGGGGTGGATCATTATCACCCGCATCGGGATTATCCTGGAAAGCAACGATATCGTCAGCAGCACCGATATTGATAAAGTTTTTGAAGGTGAGCTCGGAGGCCGGCACCGCCGTCGTTTCCAACCAGGGATAGTAGGCGGCGCCCCATTGTAGTTGGTTGGCGCCGATATCGGTGCGAAACTTTTCGATGACGTCGTCTTCTTTGACTGGGCTACGCTTTTCGGTGCCGCCGTACACGTCGAGGATGGAAAAACGGTTACGCATGACCATCCCGCAGTGTAGCAACATGCCTTGCTGAATTTCGGCGCACTCTTTGGGGTCTTCCAGCAATACGGCCTCCGGAATGACCAGCATGGTCGGTTCGGGTTCCTTTTTCAGCGGTTCGATGCCCTTGAGGAGTGCTTTTTTGTCTACCTTCCCGTCTTTGTAGGAGCCCACCGAGACGATGTAGCAGTCGGAACCGCCATTAGAGAAAAATAATTTCATACTGCTGTGGAGGATGAAGTTTTCTTCTCCTACTTCCAGATCGTAGAGGATTTCCTCAGGGGGTGTTTCTTGGCCGCCGCCTTCTTCACCGCCGCCTTCTTCCGGTTCCCCTTCTTCTTCACCGCCCTCGGCTTCAGCGGCTGCGGGAACCACCAGGTTATATTTAGTTGTGGGCGCGCCACCAAAAAATTGGAGAAACTCGTTGTAGGAGCTTATTCGGGTGGGAACCCCTTTCAGGGATTTTTTCCCGATCAGCGCCTTTTCCGTATAACCGATAAAGGCCGGCACCGCGGTAGCTACCGGCACCGCGGAATTGGGGAAGGCGCTTTTCTCTTCTATATATACGCCCGGGGTTGCATAGACTTTTGCCATTTCAAATGAGTTTTAAAAGGTAGTTACAGATACACATATAAATCTGAGTAATAAGTGACGTTATTTTCTTGATCCCGCAGGGCGCGCACATTGTCTTTTCCCGGTAAGGGCAGGGTTAGGGGGGTGAAATCCGCAGGACCTTCCGCTCCCGTAGCGTTCAACTCAAAATAAGCTTCGTGCTCTTCGACCTCTTCGGCGACG
>CAYWHT010000280.1:0-6078 GCA_964458135.1 uncultured Saprospiraceae bacterium
GTTGCACCTTGTAAGCTCCGTAATCTTCGGATGCGAAACTGCTCCCCCCGCCTTTATCAACCGTGGTGCCGCTTTCTCGCCGAACGTAGGCGCTGGAGTAACCGCTGTCTTTAATCCGGCGCAACACGCGTTTGGCTTCTCCTTCCGAGGAAAATACGCCTACGCGCACCTTGTAGCTGCTGCCTTCTTTTTTGCTATACAGCCGGCCGAATTGCTCCAGCTCGCGGTAGTTGGCCATATCCGGGGAACGGCTGAGGGCAGCGACCTGAATGGCGTATCCGGCGGGGATTTCCGGATTGCCGCTATCACCTTCTTCCCCATCTTCAAAAACCGGCGGACCGGGATCGGGGACCTCCCCCTCGAAAGGCGCATCGGAGGCATTCATGGTAATGGCGCCCAGTAAATTGCGGTTTTTCCCCTGCCCCGTGGTGACTGTCCGGTTGATATCGCGGTAGCCGCGGCGGGAATAACGCAGCACGTAACGGGTATCACTGCTGAGCGCCAATTGATAATCTCCGTTGCTGTCGGTTGTCTCCCGGATGCGGTTGCCGGTATTTTGGTTGGTCGCAATAACTTGCACATTTTCCAATGGGCGGCGGTTCTGATAGTCGAGTATTTTGCCGTAGTACACTTCACCTCTCTCGGCCAGGCTGACGGTCACTCGCCGCTGCCCCCGCTGGCCGGAGGAGCTGATGTCGACTTGCTCGTCGAGGTAGCCTTCTTTACGCACCGTAATCGTGCAGTTCATTCCTTCCACTGCCTGAAAAGGATAAATGCCCCGCTCGTCGGTGCGGAACACGCCCCGGCCACAGTCGGTAAAATCCACCACAGCGTTATTAACCGGTTCTCCGTCGGCTGCATTGCGCACCTCCAGAATGATATTTTCGGCCACCCGGTAACCGTAATAGATGTCTTCATTACCCTTCCCTTCCATGCGGTTGGAGACAAAGTAGCCGATGTTTTGGAAGCTGTCGTAGATGAGCCCGTAATCGTCGCGGGGAGAAGACACCGGCGCCCCGAGGTGGTACACTTGCGTCCAACGGCCATCTAATTGTTCGGCGCGGAAAATATCCATTCCGCCCAGCCCGGGATGCCAGTCCGAAGCAAAAAAGAGCATATCCCCGTCGAAATAGGGGGTCAGCTCATTGCCGGGCGTGTTGATAATCGATCCCAAGTTTTCGGGCCGCATCCAGCTACTACCCGAGCGACGAGACCGGTAGACGTCAAAACCGCCAATCTGGTTGACATCCGGACGGTCGGAAGCAAAATAGAGCGCCTCTCCATCGGGAGAAAAACTGGGAAATCCGGTAGAAAATCCCTCCCCGTTATAGGGAAAAGGCCGGATATTGATCCAGTCTCCGTTGGCGTTGACATCGGCCATATACAGTTGCAACTGAAGCCCTTCGTAAGGAATGTGGCGGATGCCGTTTACAAAATTGTTTTTCGTAAAGACCACCATGCTCCCATCGGGAGAAAAGGCTACCGGCCCCTGATTATAAACATCCTCGGTGTCGTTGCGCAGGAAATAGGGGTTGCGCAGGGAACCTTCCGGCCCCCTTTCCGCAACGAAAAGTTGATCGTTGGCTTCTCCGTTCCAATTGGCGCTGTAGCGCTGGATGTCAATACGGGAGGAGGAAAAGACGAGCTGGTTATTGCCGTAAAAGGCGGGGCCAAAGTCAGAAGCCCGGGAGTTTATGGGTTCATTTTCAACGAAAAAGCCCGGGTCTGCCCGGAGTTGTCCGCGCGCAAAATCACAAGTTTTGGCGTAGTGTTCCCCCACTGCGGGATCGGTTTGGGCGTAGACGCGAAACCACCTTTGAGCCTCGCTGTAGCGGGCCAATCCCTTTAGCACCTTACCGTAGTTCAAGTAGTGAACCGGTTCCAGGTCGCCGAGATCGATGGCTCGCTGGTAGCGATCGGCGGCATTGCGCATTTCGTTGAGGTAACGATAGCAATCGGCCAGCCGGCTAAGGGCCTGCTTGTTGCGGGGGGCATTGCGCAGTACCTTTTCGTAATTTCTGGCCGCAAGGCTAAAAGCACTGAGTTCGTATTGCTTATTGGCTTTCTCCAGATCGGTGTCGATCTGGGCAGGCGCCGCGGTGCTTAAAAGCAACCCCGTCCAAAAAAGCATCATTCTTACGAGAAGTCTCATAATCGAAGATAAATTAAGATTGTTCGAATCGGGAAATGTTGCATTATGTACCGCAAAGCACAGAGACCACCCTCACCGCATATTGTGGAGCGTTAGTCTTTCAACGAATAAAAATAGCCGATATTCTAAACAAAAGCAAAGAGTGCGGCCATTATGGGCAATCGCAAAACCAGCTCCCTCTGTTTAGGGGGGTGAGGCACAGGGGCCTTCCGTCCATCTCGTAACTCCCGCTTTTCGGGCCTCGCAGGCATTGGAATAGGTGACGCTGTCACAACCGCAGACCGGCTCGTATTCCATAGTACACACGCGATCCGGATCGATAAGCGCCTCATCGATGCAAGGCTGCCCCGCAGAAGTAGAACGATCACAGGTTGCCGCTGCTGCGAAGCAGTACAGCCCGACGATAAATAACACCCATTTTTTCATCCGGTCGACGGTTTGAGAGCTTGTTTGGTAAGCGCTAAATATAAATATCTAAAATCACAAGCACACCAAAAACCAAGCTAGCCATGCCGTTGGTGGTGAAAAAGGCAAGGTCTACCCGGCTGAGATCATTGGCGCTGACCAAAGTATGCTGGTAGAGCAAAAGGCCTACAAAAAGCAGGGCGGCCAGCCAGTGTATCCATTCAAAGGCCGGATAATATTGCCCCAATAGATAGCCCGCGGCAATAATCAATATCCCGCAACCAAAGTGCAGGAAGGAAGACAGCCACAAGGCCCCGGGCCGTCCCAGCCTGACCGGAATGGAATGCAGCGCCTGCGCCCGGTCGAAATCGTCATCCTGCAGGGCGTAAATGATATCGAAACCCGACACCCAAAGCAATACCGAAAGCGAATACATGATGGGCAGGGCGTCAAAACTGCCTCCCGCCGCCAGATAGGCGCCGATGGGCGCCAAAGAAAGGCCCAGACCCAATACAAAGTGACAAAGGAAGGTAAATCTTTTCGTGTAACTATACCCCAAAATAACCAGCAAAGCCACCGGCGACAAATAAAAGCACAAACGATTGATCAGATAAGTCGTCGCGACAAAAAGCAGGGCGTTGATCATTACGAAAGCGAGCGCCGAGCGAGGCCTGATGGCGCCGGCAGGAATTTCCCGGCTGCTGGTGCGCGGATTGCGGCCGTCAATATCGCGGTCGAGATAGCGGTTGAAAGCCATGGCGGCACTGCGGGCAAACACCATGCAAAGCAAAACCAGGAAAAGGGAGCGCCAGCTAAAATCGATATCCGGCCGCATGGTGGCCAGGAAGAACCCCAGCAGGGCAAAGGGTAGCGCGAATACGGTATGACTAAATTTGACTAAGGAAAGGTAGCGTTTCATTCGAACTGCAATGCTTGTGAGCACGATCAAAAAAGGGCCATTTCACCCCGGGATTTCACCCTTGCCGCGCAAAGCGGCAATTTAGAACAAATTTCGTTCGTAAAACGAATAATCCCGCAGAAGGTTGAAACGGCCCTTTTTGTGCTTCGGACAAAAGCATCAGTTATTCAACTGGGAGGTGGCGTCATCTTTCGGCTGCACCGTGCCCTTCAGATAGATAAAGGTTTGGGGCGGATTGGTGTTGGCGGTGATGGTTACCTTCTGATTTTTGTCGCCGCGCTTGTTCCGGCTGTTGAATTCTACGGTCACCTGGCCGGATTTGCCGGGAGCAATCGGCTCGCGGGGCCATTCGGGCACCGTGCATCCGCAGCTTCCCTTAGCGTCGCTGATTACTAGCGGTTCTTCGCCCGTATTGGTGAACTTATATACGTGACGCACCTTTTCGCCCTCAACTACCGTACCGAAGTCATATTCGGTTTCTTCGAAAGACATTTCGGTCGTCGGGCCAGTAGGTACATTGCTTTCGGGAGCGGATGCCGATTGAGGGCCCGCTTGGTCAGCAGGCTGCACCGAGCCGCTTTCGATGTTTTGACGGGCGGCGTCACGCACGTCTTGATCGGCGTTTTGACAGCTTACCATCAGGCCCATTGTCAACAGGGCCAAGGCGACGATACGAATTTGCTTCAACATGTTCATTGTATTTTTTTGTTAACGGATGGTTTAAACAGCTACGCAAAGTTACCAAAACGGTAAAATCTGCCCGTTAACGGGATTTGTAATCTTGTTAACGAGTTGTTAATCCAATGACCAATACCGGGCTAGTTCTTGCGCGTTGAGGGCGTTGAGGCAATTGTCGCGATCCAGCCCTCCCTTGCGACCGGCGTAAACGCCGTAACGAATGTCTCCGATGCCGGCAATGCTGTGCGCATCGGGATTAACGGCGATCTTGACCTGCTTTTCCAGCGCGTAGGGAATCCAGCGCCAATCCAGATCCAGGCGGAAAGGGTTGGCATTCAGCTCGATGGCGACACCATTGGCCGCACAAGCGTCGATGAGGCGGTAGTGATCCAGGGGATAACCTTCCCGGGACAGAAGCAGGCGGCCCGTGGGGTGACCCAGTATCTTGGTGTGCGGATTTTCCACCGCGCGGATCAACCGACGGGTGGCGCGCTCCTCGTCCATTCGCAAATTGCTGTGTACCGAAGCGATGACGAATTCGAAACGTTCCAGGACCTCCGCCTCGTAATCGAGCGCCCCGTCGTTGAGGATGTCGCTTTCGATCCCCTTAAAAATGCGGAATGGGGCCATCTCCCGGTTGAGGGCGTCAACTTCTTCCATCTGCTCGATGACGCGCTCCGGCGACAACCCGTTGGCGTAAAACGCCGAACGGGAGTGATCGCTGATAGCCAAATACACGTAACCTTGATCGCGAGCCGCAGCCGCCATTTCGCGCAGGCTGTTAATCCCGTCACTGTAGTGGGAATGCGCATGCACCACTCCCTTGATATCTTCAACGGTAATTAAATCCGGCAACGCTTCCCGGCGCGCCCGTTCCACAATCCATTCGTCTTCGCGCAGTTCGGGCTCGATGAAAGGCATTCCCGCCTGCGCAAAAACGCCCATTTCCTCTTCTATGGCTTCGAGCTCCACATTGGGAAAAGCTTCCAGAAAATCCGCCGAGCCCGTGTGAAAGAAGAGTGCTCCGCCAAAAGCGGCGGGCGCGCAGCGGCGAAGGCGTACCGGCAGGCCCTCCCGGGTCTCGGCTTCGAGCTCATTGCCCTTGTCATTTCGCAATTTTAACCGGCTGCCCAGCAACTCGGAGGCCTCCCCTCCACCGGCGACCAACAATTCAATCTCGGATAGCACGCTGCAGCGCCGGCGGTACTTGCCAGCAAAACTGATCTTTGCGGTGGGAAAACGCGCCGCCAAATCCCGACGCACTTCCTCACCGGCCTCTTCCAGCGCCGCGAAATGAAACTTGCCCTTAGACTTTAGATAGTATTCGAGTTTTTGCCGCAGGTCTTCCTGTGTTTTTTGTCCGAACCCTTTGAGCTCCACCAGGCGGTTTTCGTTACAGGCGTAGAGTAGTTCTCCGACGTTTTCCACCCCCAGTTCTTTCCAAACCGTGCGGATTTTCTTGGGGCCGAAGCCTTTGACTTGTAGCATCTCCTCTATTCCGGCGGGGGTTTCGGCGCGGTATTTTTCCAGGGTTTGCAGTTTACCCGTATCGAGCAATTCCCGGATTTTGGCGCCGATGGCTTTACCCACCCCGTTGAGTTGCCCGATTGCTTCGTCGGTCATGCTTTCGAGCGGGGTTTCCAGGCTGCGCAGATTGCGGTAAGCATTCTGGTAGGAGCGAACTTTATAGGTATTTTCACCGTGCAACTCCATGATTCTGCCCAACGTCTGGAAAGTTTTGGCAATCTCCTGGTTTGTCATAATTGGGGGATCGGTTAGAAATGCTCATTAGCGTAAGTGATGATGGCGCGCACTTGAGCTTCGGCGAACAACTCCACGATTTCGTCATCCATGAGGAGTTGGGCATCGGCGAAGTTGTCGAAAAACAAGTGCTCGTTGAGGATGGTGGGCATTAAGGTACGGG
>CAYWHT010000281.1:0-6070 GCA_964458135.1 uncultured Saprospiraceae bacterium
AGCCTGGAGTTTGTGAAGGAATAGTGTTGCCCCGGCAGTTATAAGATAAAAGGGCCGTTTGAATCACCAAACGGCCCTTTTTTTTGACTCCTGAGTCTTACAGCGTTTCATCAAACCGCACCGTCTCGATGATGTATTCGAGGTACATGATAAAGTTGCGTTTCTCTTCCCCGGGGGCAAAAACGAAGCCGTCGGCAAAGAGCAATTCGTTTTTTTGTGGGTTGTGAATGAGAAAACTAATGAAGGGCCCGCCCATGTAGTCGTTGACGATTTCCCAGATGCCGCGCGCTTCCAGGGCGTAATTGTTGTTGACGGTGGTCTCGTTGACAAACATGGGCAGATCTTCGTCATTGATCTGCATGTAGGTATTTTCGAGGGTCGTGCTGATGTATTCTTTGCCGAGGCTATCCCGTATTTCTTTGATGTAGGCTTTACTGAGCTGCGACTTTTCCCGGTACGGCATTTTATAGAGAAGGATGTTGCTGCTGACGTTATCCGTTTCCTTTCGCAGCCACATCACCCGGTCTTCACTGACGGCCAGTTGGTAATCTTTCGGAACGCGCATGTTTAGGCCGAGGTTTTCCCGCACTTTTCGGCTGAGCCCGACATCTTCCCCATCCAGGTATACGGTGGCTTCGATTTTTTGCTCATCGGCGCGGCGTATTCGCTTGAGTACGGCCGGCAGGTTCTTTTTGAGCGCCCGTTGGAGCTTATCTTCGCCGAAGGCAAATTGGTAGACCACCAGCTGACCTTTGGCCCACTTATCCTGGCCCACTACTGAGGTGAAAGAGGGGTCTTCCTTGGCCCGCCGGATATTTTCCGCGCCGAGGTCCTTTTTGATCATGCGGGTGGTAGGTGAATCTTCGTCGGCGAGGTTAGCAACGACCATGTAGGTGCGCATTTCTTTACGCATCGGCCGGTCATTCAGCTCTGCCGGCGTGAAATGCCCCAGATCCAGGATGGGCTCGGGCTGCGGCATGATGGGATAGGCCGAGGAATAGTAAAAATCGATGGTGTCGCCAATGGGGCCTTTCCACATTGATTCGTCGCAAATAACCTGCAATTTATTGATATCGCCAAATGCGGTAGGCACGGGTTTGAGGCTTCGCTGAACCTGGCTGTCGCCACAACCGGTCAGCCCAATCGCCAACATCGCCCAGGCGAATAACTGCAAGGATAAACCTTTTATCGTTTGGTTCATTCTGACTAATCTTTTGCTTTAAAGTATAAATTTAAATACTACGATCGACTTAAGGGTAAGATGCCATTCGACCGGCTTTTGGTGGAAAAAAGAAGCGGTTTCGAATGTGTCCCACCCGAAACCGCTTCTTTTGCATTGGCTTTCGGTACAGTCCTTAAAATAAATTTTCGATAATGTGCTTTTCGGAAATGCCTTCGGCTTCGGCTTTGTAGTTGCGTATAATGCGGTGGCGCAGTACGTAATTGGCAATGGCCTGCACGTCCTCGATATCGGGTGAATATTTGCCGTGGATGGCGGCGTTGCACTTGGCGCCCAACACCAAGTACTGAGAAGCGCGCGGACCGGCGCCCCAGGAAATGTAGTTCCTGACCATGTCGGGGGCCTTGTCGGTATTGGGTCGGGTTTTGGTCGCCAAGGTTACGGCGTACTCCAACACATTATCCGCGATGGGTATTCTGCGAATTAGCTGCTGGTAAAACAGAATTTGATCGCTGGTGATGACGTGTTTCAGGTCGTAATTTTCGACGGTGGTCGTGCCTTTGACGACCTGAATTTCTTCTTCGTAACTCGGGTAATCGAGTGGAATATTAAACATGAAGCGATCCAATTGCGCTTCCGGCAAGGGATAGGTGCCTTCCTGCTCGATGGGGTTTTGCGTAGCCAGTACGAAGAAAGGGGAGGGCAAATCATGCCTTACCCCACTTACGGTTACCGCCCGTTCCTGCATGGCCTCCAACAAAGCGGCCTGAGTCTTGGGCGGCGTCCGGTTGATCTCATCGGCAAGTACGATATTGGAAAACAGCGGTCCGGGATTGAACTTGAAATGGCGGTCTTCGTCCAGGATCTCGGAGCCGGTGATATCGGACGGCATGAGGTCGGGCGTAAACTGGATGCGCTTGAACTTCAGGTCCAACACATCGGAAATCGTGCTGACCAGTAGGGTCTTCGCCAGTCCGGGTACACCGACCAACAGGCTATGGCCATTGCTGAAAAGTGAAATAATGACGGATCGAACTACCTCTTCCTGGCCAACGATGACTTTTGCGATTTCCTGGGAAAGATCCCTATAAGATTGAGCGAGTGCGTCAACGGCTTCCACCTCCGATTTATGTGCTATCTCCGACATGGGTAACGGTTTGGATTTTGCAGACTAACGGGTTTTAGTACTACCCGCTAGGGGTGATTTAAAGGAAAACAAATATAATAAGCGCAAAACACTCTGCGCGAAAGGGGTTTAGAAATTTTCACCGGCTGCCGCCCATTTGCAAGGATTTTCACCGGCACGCTGCTTAATATAATCAAAGAAACGATACAGGGTATGCCTTTGTTTCCGGGGGCGGGAGGAATCTTCATTCTTCTTCCGGGCAGGGCCACTCCCATTCGGCGATTTTGTAAGTTTTTTGCCGGTAGGAGTAGTGCCACCATTCGGTGCGGATGGACCGAAAACCGTTGGCTTCCATCAAACTTTTGAGCAAGCGGCGATGCCGCAATACCGATTCGGGGAGATCCCGATAGGTATGATGGGCTTCCCGCCCGAAATAATCGTAAGTTGTGCCCATGGGCAGGGGGGTGCCCGTGTGGTCAACGATGGTGAGGTCTACCGCGCTGCCCCGGTTGTGCATGGAGCCTTTATTCGGGTCGGCGACGTACCGGCGGTCGGAGGTGTGCTCCCACAGCTCCCACTGAATTGGCAGGGGCCGGTAACCGTCGTAAATTTTGAGTCCCAGCCCGCGCTCGCGCAACTGGCGGTGCACCCGCACTACCGCGCGGGCCACTTTGGGGCGCAGAAAACAACGAGCGCAATCGTACATGACCATGCCTACGAAATTATTGGTGGTGGCGTAGCGCAGGTCGAGCCGGATGGAGGTGTCCAGCCTCCGTATTTCCGTCCAGTGCGTCGTATCGTAGTCAATGGGTGGAAAGTGAGAGTGGAAGGTATCTACGGGGGTGGTGTCCTTTACCGTTTCTTCCTGGGGGATGTCGCCGGCGGGCCGGCTCTCTGCGACCTGCCCTTGTTGGCTCTGCGGCCCGCAGGCCAGGGTGGCGAACAATAAGAGGAGCGGTAAAAAAAAGGGTCGTTTCATGAAAATGTGGGATTGGTGACTCGATTCCCGATTCTTTGGCTTTATCACTACTTTTGCCTCCGGTCAATCAAAGGGAATTGTGCAATTTACAAAACGGAAGCTACTCTACACATTCATCCTGCTATTGCTGCTGCCGGCCTTGTTTATCAACCTGGGGCTAATGACGTTTATCGACGATGAAGGCATCCGCGCGCTGGTTGCCCTGGAGATGAAGCTTTCGGGCAATTGGGTGACCCCGACCATGCACGGAGAATACTACTACAAAAAGCCGCCCCTTTTCAATTGGATTCTGTTATTTTTCTTTGAGTTGACCGGGCGCATTGATGAGTTTACCGCCCGTTTGCCCACGGTGTTGGCCCTACTGGGCTACGGCGCCACTATCTTTTACTTCACGCGCCGCCATTTTTCCGACCGGCTGGCTTTTCTCAATGCGCTACTGCTGATTACTTGTGGGCGTATGTTGTTTTGGGATTCCATGCTGGCGCTCATCGACACCACTTTTTCCTGGGTGATATTTACCTTGTTTATGGTGGTGTTTAACGAACACGAAAAGGAGCGCTACTGGCGGCTATTTTTGCTCACCTACCTGCTTACCGCGCTTGGTTTTTTGCTCAAAGGGCTGCCGGCCATCGTTTTCCAGGGCATCACTTTATTGGCTTATTTTACTTACCGGCGGCAATTCCGGCGGCTCTTCCTGCCGGCCCATTTTGCGGGCATATTTTTATTCTTGCTGATTGTGGGGGGGTATTATTTGCTATACCACCAATACAACGATTTGGAAAATGTCTTTGTCACGCTTTTCCGGGAATCCTCCAAGCGCACGGTGGTGAAGTTTGGTTTCTGGGAAACGGTTCTGCACTTTTTCACCTTTCCCTTTGAGATGACCTACCATTTTATGCCCTGGTCGTTACTGATCATCTACTTTTTTCGGCGCGATATTTTGAAATTGATCCTGGCCGAACGCTTCGCAACTTTTTGTGTGCTTACCTTTCTGGCTAATATTATAATTTATTGGATTTCTCCGGAAGTGTATCCCCGGTATCTTTTGATGCTGGCGCCGTTGATCTTTACGGTTTTTGTGTACTTGCACGAGCGGCACGTCCGGGAGAAAAGCTGGCAACACCAATTTTTTAGGGCGCTATTTTTCTTTTTGGTTACCGGACTGGCCCTGGTCAGCTGGTGGCCGTTGTTCTGGTCGCGGGTGTCCTGGATTCCGTATTTGGAGCTTAAGGCCGTATCGATCGGTTTGGCGGCGGTGGGGCTTTGGTTTTTATACTGGCGCTGGAAAGCGGAACGCCTGTTGATTATGGTGGCGGCCCTTTTGGTGGTGCGCGTGGCTTTCAATTGGATGGTGCTTCCCGACCGCAATGCCGACGATTACGGCAATCTGGCCCGGGTAACCTCCAAGGCGATCGGACGGGAATTCCGCGATGAGCCCCTCTTCCTGTTCCGGGATGTGATTCTGCAGAGCACCAATTCTTTCTACCTTACCAATGAACGCCGGAAAATCATCCCGCGAAAAAAGGATAACTTTGATCCGGAGGCGATTTATATTATCCCGTCTTACCGGCCCAGGGAAAAGTTTCCGGATTTTCGCGTGCTCAGCACTCTGCGTATGCGGCATTACCGGATCAACCGCGATATCGGCCGGTTGGTTGCGGGGAAAAGCACCCCATCTTCCGGAGACGGGCAAGGGAATAAATAGTGGTTCATGGCACTAAAACTATCGGTAGTCGTTACGGTCTACAACGAAGAAGAGAATATCCGCCCGCTCGTCGAGCGCATTACCGAAGCCTTGCGGGGCATGGATTATGAAATCGTTTACGTGGACGACGGCTCGGAGGACGGCACCATTCGCGAGCTGAAAACCATTCAGGACGAGCGCTTAAAGGTGGTGGAGCTCAAAAAAAATTACGGGCAGAGCCTGGCGCTCATGGCGGGTATTGACCATTCCGAGGGGGAGTACATCGCCACCATGGATGGCGATCTGCAGAACGACCCCTCCGACATTCCCATGATGCTCCGTCTGGCCGAGGAAGGCGATTGGGATATGGTTGCCGGCAATCGCGCCAACCGCCAGGATGGCGTTTTCCTGCGTAAACTGCCGAGCCGGGTGGCCAATTACATCATCCGCAATGCCGCCGGCGTCAAGTTGAAAGATTACGGTTGCGCCCTGAAGGTTTTTCGCGCCGAGCTGGCGAGGGATCTCGGTCTATACGGAGAACTGCACCGCTTCATTCCCGTGCTGGCTTATCTGGAGGGCGCTAAAATCACCCAGGTGGACGTCAAGCACCACGCCCGGCGGCACGGCCAGTCCAAATACGGTCTCAACCGCACCTTCAAAGTCATCAGTGATTTATTGCTGATGTTGTTTTTCAAGAGGTATATGCAAAAACCCATGCATCTGTTCGGCAATTCGGGCATGGCGGTTTTCTTCATTGGGGTGCTGATCAATGTCTACCTGGGCATTTTGAAAATCCTGGGGCAGGATATTTGGGGTAAACCTTTGCTGATCCTGGGGTTAATGCTGGTGATTGCCGGCATACAGCTCATTACGATCGGCATTGTGGTGGAAATTCAGATGCGTACCTATTTCGAGTCCCAAAAGAAGCGTCCCTACAAGGTGCGCCGGCTGATAAGGGGGGTGGAAGCCGTCGGAATACGGGATTCCGATCGAAATTAAGAGCTCTAACCCGGATTATGCATGGGTTCTTCGTTACGAGAAGCCATACTGCCCGCCCTGTGAAATAAAGGGAAGCTTTGCCTGCGGTATTTCACAGGGCGG
>CAYWHT010000282.1:0-6069 GCA_964458135.1 uncultured Saprospiraceae bacterium
GGGCTGCCAGCTGAAGGCTTTCTACGCGTGTTAGAATGCACCCAATCGGAGAGCGGAGCTCCGTAGGAGCGACACCTTGAAACCTGACGCTCCTACGGAGCTCCAAGCCATCTTTCCAATCGAATTGCTACCAATATGATCGCCCCTGGCGGGGCGCTCAACCCCGGGCTCAAAACGCCAGGCCGGCCTCCTGGCCCATCTATGCGGTAGCCATAATACCTCATCCCCCTCAACTGAAGGCCCAGGGGGCCGATTACATTGGTAGCATTGCGAAACATCGATCAAACCGGAGCTCCGTAGGAGCGACACATTAGGACCTGACGCTCCTACGGAGCTCCAAGCCATCTTTCCAATCGAATTGCTTAGTTCCTGGGGCTTCGGGAAAAAAATAGTTGTGCAGGAACTTCGCTCCTGACGCACTAGAGTTGGGTTAAGATTCCGACTCTAGTTCTTCGGCGGGATCCGCTTCCAGGGTAATGGTGCGGGTAACGGGGTTGAGCGGAACATCCGCGGGTTCGCCATCGCTGTCCAGCAGCGTGAGCTTGATGGTGTTTTCCCCCATGGGCAGCCCTTCGATGAAGTAAGGCTTCCACTCATTGAAGGTGTGCGTTTCGCCGTTGATTTCGGCTTTGACCGTGTACTGGTCGCCCAATTCGGCATTCAGCACATAAAAGTCCAGCAGGATCTTTTCGGTTTGTGCTTTGCCGACATAAGTGCCTTTCGGACGGCTGTAGAACATGATCGGACCGGTGATGTCCTCGGCGGAAGTAAAGCTGTTATCCTCTACGGTCACCTTTTTGGCTTTGTAAGCACTGGGGTTTTTGATGCTTTCGTGGTAGGAACGGGACAAGAAGGCCAGGACGTAGTGTTCGCCATCCGCGATTTCGTATTCGAATTGCGGTTGGTATTTGGCGGCGTAGGGCTGGGTGTCCACGATGAGGTGGATGTGTTGCCCCTTGTCTGAATTGGCGCACATCTTCTGATCGGCATCGGGAGTTTGTACGCCCAATTCGTAGTTGCTGATGTTGAAGTTGAATTGACCGTCCTGGAAGTCCATCGATTCCATGGCGGCTTCTTCATAGGACGGAGAGGGAGAAAAGGGAGTGATGGTGTACTGCTTTTCGGCGGCAGCCTCTTTCGAGCTTTGCTTTTCGGTTTGGTCTTCCGTTTGTTCGGTGTCAGTGCCACTCTGACAAGCGTTGAACAACAGCGCCAATAACATAAACAGGCTTAGTGTTCTCATTGTCGATCTGATTTTTTTTTAGTTTGTTATTACTTTGTGTAGGCACGTGAATTTAAGTCAATATTTTAAAAATGTGCTTATTCAAATTGTTTAAGCAAATAAGGTGTTAGAATTATTTGGAGCTTGTTGGGAGTATGCTTTTGATGCCGAAAATGACCAGATTTGGGCAGGCCAAAGGGTAAATACTGTGGAATTCGCAGAGCGACTCTTCCACAGGGTAAACTCCCAACAAGCTATAAAGCAAAGAATTGGAATACTTCTATGGCAGATCAGAAGGTAGAGCTCAAGGTGGACGGCATGGACTGCGCGAACTGCGCCGCTAGCATTACTCGCTTTTTGCAAAGAAAAGGCTTACAGGACGTTTACGTGAATTTTTCCACCAAAGAAGTCCGCTTCCGGACGGGGAGCGCCGAAATCAGCACCGAGGAAGTGAAATCGGGCATTCACAAATTGGGGTACCGGGTAATTGATGAAAAAGACGATCGCGAACCCTGGTGGACCCTGGAGCGAAAACTCCTGGTCAGCGCCGTCTTGACGCTTCCCCTATTACTGCATCACCTGTTGATGCTTTTCGGCCTTTCCCTGCCTTATCTGGACAACCCCTGGGTCCAATTCGGCATCTGCCTTCCGGTTTTTACGATCGGCTTTTTACACTTCGGTCGTAGCGGTTTGAGCTCTCTGCGGGGCGGGGTGCCCAATATGGACGTGCTCATCTTTGTCGGTAGTACCGCCGCCTTCATCTACAGCCTGATCGGAACCCTTCTGGCGGAGGCGAATTACATTTTTTACGAAACCAGCGCCACGATCATCACCCTGGTATTGGTCGGCAACTGGCTGGAAAAGAGGGCCGTCGATCAGACGACCTCCGCCATCGGCGAATTGAGCAAACTGCAAGTGGAAACCGCCAAGCGCATAACGCCTTCGGGAGCCATTGTCAAAATCGATAAGGATGAAATCGAAGTAGGGCACCAATTGCAGGTCAACGATGGAGACAAGGTGCCGGCCGACGGCCGCATCCTCGAAGGCGAAGTACGCGTGGACGAATCCATGCTCACCGGAGAAAGCGCACCGGTAAGCAAGGGGGCGGGCGACGAGGTCATCGGCGCTTCGGTGGTGGTGGACGGCAACATGCAAATGGAAGTCACCGCCGCCGGCAAAGATTCGGTGCTTCAGCAAATGATTGAGCTAGTGAAAACCGCCCAGCAGGATAAACCTGATATACAGCGGCTGGCCGATAAGATTAGCGCCATCTTCGTGCCCGTCGTGCTCGGTATCGCCATACTGACCGTTAGCGGCGGCGCCTTATTATTGGGCTTGCCTTTCCAGCAGGCTTTGATGAACGGCATCGCGGTGCTCGTCATATCCTGCCCCTGCGCTATGGGACTGGCTACCCCCACCGCGGTGATGGTGGGCGTCGGCCGGCTCGCCAGGAACGGCATTCTGGTGCGGGGCGGGCAAACCCTGGAGGTGTTTTCCAACATTCGCCATATGGTGTTCGATAAAACCGGCACCCTGACCACCGGGGCCTTTGCGGTGAAAGATATCGAATACCACCATCCCGACCGGCAGCGCATCCATACGCTCATTCATCGCCTGGAGCAACATTCTTCCCACCCCATCGCCCGCTCGCTGGTGCAAAATATGGAAAACAAAGCCAACGGTTTGCCGCTGGTCTTATCCGAAATCAAGGAAGAAAAGGGCGTGGGGATCGCCGCCCGGGATCAGGACGGCAATCGTTTCCGGATCGGCTCTGGCCGCATCCTGAAGGAGGCGCCGGATGCGACGGAATTGTCCGTTTTCCTCACCGAAAACGACCAATTACTAGCTACGATTCAGTTGACCGATAACATTAAGCCCGAGGCCCGGGCCACCATTGATTACCTGCAGCGGCAAGGCATTACCCCGGTCATCCTGAGCGGTGACCGGCAGGCCAAAACGGCGGGGGTGGCCGAAGCATTGGGTGTAAAAACCTACCATGCGGAAAAGATGCCGGAGGAAAAGTTGAAAATTATCGAACAATACGCCCGGGAAAGGCCGACCGCGATGGTGGGCGACGGCATCAATGACGCTCCCGCCCTGGCCAAAGCCACCCTGGGGGTGTCGTTGAGCAACGCCTCCCAGGTAGCTATCCAGTCGGCGCAAATCGTTTTACTCAACGGCCACCTGTCGCATTTGCGGCCGGCCGTAGGCATCAGCCGGCAAACCGTAATCACCATCCGACAAAATTTGTTTTGGGCCTTCGCCTACAACATCGTCGCCATTCCGGTAGCGGCCGCAGGCCTGCTCAACCCGATGCTGGGCGCGTTGTTTATGGCTTTTTCCGATGTGGTCGTTATCGGGAACTCCATCCGCCTGCGGTACAAAAAAATTCGCTGGTAGACGACAGCCGGACAACAATGCCGGGGCCCGCGGCATTATAGCTGTAAACTCAATTACGGCATGCAAGCTTCTTTCGGGCCCTGGCCTTGGGCCGTTTTTCTATTGCTGTGGATAACGGCCTGCGAGGAGGCGTTCATTCCCGCAACGCCTTCGGCGCAAAATATCGTGGTGGAGGGCTACATCGAAGGGGGGCGGCGCCCCTCCGCGCCATTTGTTATTCTTACCCGATCGGTTCCCTTTTTTGCCGAATTGAACGCTGAGGAGTTGGACGACATCTTTGTGCACGATGCCGAAGTGATCGTCGATGACGGTAGTCGCAGCGTACGTTTGGAGGAAATTTGCCTGGGTGATTTGAGCCCGGCGCAGCGGCGACTGGCGGCGGAGCTGTTCGGTTTTGCGGCCGATAGCATCGGCTTCAATTTCTGCGCCTACACCGATGTTACGGGCGAGATGCGCGGCGAGGCGGGCCGGCAATACGATCTTAGCGTGCGCAAGGGAGAACAGGAACTGCGGGCGTCCACCACCATCCCATCTGTCAGCGATCTGGATTCCCTGGAATTTGAGCCGCCTCCCGGCGAAGCCAACGACACCTTGATGCAGTTGAATTGCATCATTGATGATCCGGGGGGCGTCGTCAATTTTTACCGCTACCAGACCCAAATCAACGATGAAGGCTTTCGCACGCCGCTGGGATCGGTAATCGACGATCGCCTCTTTGACGGGCAGCGCTTCGATTTTGTACTTCCGAAAGCGGAGCCGCGGGATGCCGATTTCGATCTGGAAACTTTCGGCTTGTACCGGCGGGGGGATACGGTAACATTGAAATGGATGGGTATCGATCGGGCGCACTTTGACTTTTGGAACACCCTGGAATTTAGTGTAGCCAATCAGGGTCCTTTTTCGTCCTATACCCGGGTAAATTCCAATATCGAGGGTGGATTAGGCGTGTGGGGTGGGCAGTCTGCCCGCTATTACACCTTGCCCGTTCCCGAAGAATAATGTCAGGAAAAATTAGTAGAGGTAGATTGTCTTTAGCCATTATAAAATATCACAAAACCGCCCTGGTTTGCGGGGGGGAGCAAGGGGTGGGACGTCAAGTTTTACATCAGCTCCTCGGGCATCCGGCTTACGTCCGGGTATGCCATTTGGGGCCGGCGCGCCTGGAGCTCGCTGACGCCAAGCTGGAGCAATACGTAGCTACTTACGAGCAAATCGACCGGCGCATGGAGGCCATCAGCGGTCAGGATGTATTTTGCTGCACCGGCGCGCCTTTTCAGCGGCGGGGCCATTACGGGTTGCGTGTCATCCGGGCGGCCGGCCGGCAGCAATTCAACCAGCTCTTGCTATTGTCTTTTGCCGGCGCCGACCCCGATGCTGTGCTACCTTACAACCGCTTAATGGGGGAGTTGGAAAGTATCGCCCGCCGGCTAGATTTTTGGAGCGTTCACCTCTTTCGTCCTTCCCTAACCCTCAACCGGCACAATCCCAATCGTTGGGGAGAACGACTTGCCTTGCAGCTGGGGAAGCGGATCGACGCCCTGACCCAGGGATGGCTAAGCCGCTATCGCCCGGTGGAAGCGGAAGTCGTCGCCGAAGCTATGATCGAGGCGGCTCAGCAACTGCGCCCCGGCATTCATCAAAACGATTCAGAGCTCCTGCAAAAGCTGGCCCGCGATAAATATGGATAAAGCTCGCATATTTGTATATTCACCCTTTCATCAATTCAAGTGTATTTCATGAGTCAGGTTGAAAAAACGTCTTCCATCACAATTAAGGTCGGATTGGATAAAGAAAATATTCCCGTGAAAATTGACTGGCAAGCCGAAGATAATCCCAATCAGGAAGTCCCGGAGGAAGTAAAAGCCATTTCCGTGGCGCTTTTCGATAAAGCTTCCCGGGAAACCCTCAAAATCGATCTTTGGACCCAGGAGATGCAGGTTGTCGAGATGGACCGTTTCGTTTTTCAAACTTTGCGTTCCCTGGCCGATACTTATTTTAAGGCCACCCAAAACCAGGAGCTGGCCAACGATATGCAGCGCTTCGTTCAGTATTTTGGCGAGAAAACCGAGATCATACCTCCGGAGTCGAAGTAAGACCTTGCTCGCCGGCGGCAGTTGTTTTTTGCTTGCACAATTCGCGCAAATCATGTACATTTGCCGCCCGGTGAGGTCACACGACCAGCTCCTTCTGAACTCCCCCAGGGCGGAAACGCAGCAAGGGTAGGAAGTTGAGCGGTGCGATGTGGCCTTGCCTCATTTTTCAATCCTTCCCAAAAACTCAGATTTTGTTTGGATTTTGCTTTCGAGGCGTCAGGATCTCGACTTACGCGCCGAATAAATAGCGGCTTCCCATTTTCAAAAATCCTGACTTGGCAGACTATAATATTCACCAACGGTTTATAGTCTGACAACCCAAAATTTGTGAATTCTGACTTGCTCTTTTTAGCT
>CAYWHT010000283.1:0-6065 GCA_964458135.1 uncultured Saprospiraceae bacterium
AAACGCAGGTATAGCCGGGGCTACATCGAGGCTTTTCAACGCAGCCAGGCGGAACGCCGAGGAGCGAAGCGACGATCAGCGAAGCTAAAAAGAGCCAGTCAGCATTCCCAAATCTTGCGTTGTCAGACTATAATTCGATTAGTCGACTTTTCGGAGTGGACTCCCCCCTCAACCTTCAACATTACCTTTACACACCCCTCCCGCCTTGCTGCAAACATCCGGTAAGCTTCCACCCCCTGCGCCAGTGGCATCCGGTGGGTAAAGACCGAACCTAAAGCCTCCGCCTCTTCCAGCGCCCAGGGCAGCAATTGCTCCATGTAATGGCGTGCGGGGCAGCGGCCGACTTTATAGGTCAGGTTCTTATCGTAAGCTTCTACCGGTGAAAAGGGCAGGTGTTGATCCGTGCAGACCCCCACCGCGGAGACGGTACCACCGGGCCGGACGAGCTCGAAAGCGGAGCGGCCCGCACGCTGCTGCCCCACCACTTCCATGACGGCATCGGCCCCGCGGCCTTCGGTGGCTTCCCGTATGACTGTTAAAGGGTCGCTTTCGCGAAAGTTAACCGGTTCCGCGCCCCATTCGCGTGCTTTTTCCAGGCGGTCGGGCAGGGCGTCGATGGCAAAGAGACGCTCGGCCCCCATACGGCGGGCGGCGCGGATCGTCATCAGGCCTACAGGGCCACAGCCGACGACCACCTGGTTTTCTTCCGGGTGAATGCCGGCCTGGTGGGCGCAGTAGTAGCCGGTAGATAGGATATCGCCGACCAGGAGCGCGGCTTCATCGGAAAGACCGGAAGGTATGCGCAGCAAGGTTTGTTCGGCCAGCGGCACCCGCACGTATTCGGCCTGCCCCCCGTGCAAGCCGGCGCCACCGGAGCGCCAGCCGAACAACTGGCCCCGCTCGCAACGGCAGGTCAACCCTCGCCGGCAGTAGAAGCACTGGCCGCAGGAAGTCGTAAACGGGCTCATCACCGCATCGCCCATCCGCAACCCCCGGACTCCAGCGCCTAGCTCGACGATCTCCCCCACAAACTCGTGCCCCATCACCGTACCGTGATCCAGGCCTTTTTCGCGCTCGAAATAGGGATGCAGATCCGAGCCGCAGATCGCACAAGCCCGCACCCGGACGATGGCGTCGGTGGGGGTAAGAATGACCGGGTCGGGGATGGATTCGTAATGGAGATCGGCTTTGCCGTGGAAGGTGAGGGCGTGCATTTGTAATTTTGGATTTTGGATTTTGGATTTTGGATTTTGGATTTTTGATTTTGGATTTTTGATTAAGGGCAATCCAAAATCAAGCACCAAAAATTTGGCAATGGCGTTTCAGGACGGCCACTACTCAACAACCACCTTTCTACTAAACCGCCCTTCCCCCTTCACTTCCAACTGCACCAAATAAACACCCCGCTCATTTGCGCCTACCGACCAGTCGGAAGTATGAACGCCCGCCGGCCACCTTCCATCCGCCAGCGTCGTAACCAACTTCCCATCCAGCGTATAGACACCCAACCGGATGGCCTCTTCCCCGGCCAGGCGGAAGCGCACATTGACCAGGTCGCGGGCCGGGTTGGGAAACGCCTCCAACTCGGCGGGCGCAATGGTAGGCTCGGGCTGGGCCACCTCGTCCACCTTAAGCTCCTGGACTTCCTCCGCAGGATCGGCATCCGGCGACGGGGCGCCGGCCTTCGGGGAATGCTGCTTTTGGGTCCAAATTTCGATGACGCCCTGCTCCCCTTCCGCGCCGTATTTTTTCCGGGCCGATTTACCCTTTAGCACGGTGATGCTTTTTATGGCGTTGGGGTCGAGGCGATCCTGGAGGAGGACCTCCTTGCCATAAGGCCCCTGCTTTTCCCCGTCGATGACCAGCAAAGGCGGGTTTTCCGCATCAAAGCCGTCGATCTGCCCCATAGGAACGGATGCATCCATTCGAGAGGATTTATGAATGCGAATGGTGGCCTTACCGTCCACTTCTTCTTCGGGCGCCCCGCCGGCCCGGCCTTTCGTCCAAACTTCAATGACGCCCTCTTCGCCTTCCGCACCGTATTTATCCATGGCTTTCTGCCCCTTTAACACATTGATTCGTTCGATATATTCGGGCGAAAGGGCGTTCAGCGATGCGGCGTCTTTTCCCAGGTTTTCGCCATCGATGACGATCAGCGGCTGCTCCTCGCCTTCCAGGCTTTGCCGGATGTGCGCCTGCCCTCCTTCCGCGCCGTCGGATGCCGGCTTCGCGGCCTTGGATATTTTGTAGACTTCAACTGAACCGGAAGCGTCTTCCGCGCCCTCCGGCTGCGGCGGCTGGAACTTAAGCAGCTCGATGTCATCCAGCTCGCCGGCCTGATCTTTGGTCCAGACTTCGATGACGCCTTCTACACTTTCCGGGCCGTATTTTTCAACCGCCTTTTCACCCTTGAATGCGTTGATGCGCTTGATCTCTTCGGGCGCAATCGATTTCAGGGGTTCGACGGTTTGGCCCCGCTTTTCGCCGTCGACGACCAGCAGCGGCGGGTTTTCCGCATCGAAGTGATCGACCCGCAATTTCGTTCCGGATTTTTCGACCCGAACGGTTCTGTCTTTGGACTGGTTGCGCGGGGGCAAAGTGTCCTGCGCCGTCCCGACCGCAACTCGGGCTTCGGCCTCGTAGCGGGTTTCTTCCACGGCCCCTACAAAAGCCTGGCTCGTGACGAAACAAATCAGAACCGAAAGCAAAAGGATGCTTTTCCAGGGACTCGACGGCCGCTCGTACTGACCGAACAAGCGGAAGATGCGATGGCGAAATGCGCCTTTATCGTTTTTTGCAGACATGACTAATCTCTTTTGAAATGAAAAATGATGAAACTGAATTTGCGTCAGCGCATCCGCGTAAGCGTAAGGATCGCGGCGCGCAGCCAACACCAGGTCGTCGCAGCAGTGCTCCCTTTCCCGGCGAATCTGACGCGAGAGCTGCCAAAGCGCGGGATGGTAAAAGAACAGCGCTTCCACCAATCCCTGAAAAATATTGATCACGAAATCGTACCGCCGGATGTGGGCCAGCTCGTGCAACAGCAGGGCTTCCGCCTGAACCGGGGTCAACCCGGTAAAAAAGCCGACCGGCGCCAACACCACGGGTTTGAAAAAACCAAAGGTCAACGGAGCGTCCACCCGGGATGACAGCCACAACGCCGCCGGTCGCCGCACGCCCATCTGCCGGCGCAGGGTTTCAAAGCGCTCCAGCCAGGTCGTGTCGGGGGGCGCAAGCCCACAGCGGGATAGGCGCCGCAGTTGTAAGGCGCCCAGGAGCAAGTAGCCCAACGACCCCGCCAAACCCAATAGCCAGATCAGGGTAAGGTAGGGCGCCACCGGTTCCAGCCGCCGTTGCCACTGCTGCCGCCATTGTGACCAGCTTTTGGCCGGGCGAGCCTGTAGATCGGTCAGCTGCCTGCCGGGATCCAAGGTGATGGCATCCGATGCAACCACCTGCGAGGCCTGCCCAGCACGCGCCCACTGCTGCGCCAAAGTGCCGCCCGACCAGCAAAGGGCCAGCAGCAGGACGCCCAGCAGTAACAGGTACCGCAGGCGGGCATTGCGCCGCGGAATGAGGCGCAGCAACAGCGCCGCCCCCAGCGCCACGGCGGTCAGCTGCCACAAACTGTGCAGTATGGTCCAGCCCACGGCCGACCACAGCGGGGTGATTTCCAGCCAGTGTAGACTACTCATCGTCCTTCTTTTTTTGGGATTCGATCCACCGCTGGAGTTCCTCCAGCTCCTCCGGGCTGGTTTGACCCTGCCCCAGCGCCTGCATGACCAGCTTCATGGCCGAGCCCTGGTAGACGTTGTCCACAAAGCGGCGGAACAGGTTTTTCTGCACCTCCGCCTGCTGCGGCAGCGCGCGGTAGTAGTGGGTTTTACCCTGGAGCTCCCGCTCGACGACGCCCTTCTCGTAGAGGCGCTGCAGTTGCTTCAAAACAGTGGTGTACCCCACCTCTCGCTTGCGGTTGACCTGCTCGTGCACCAAGCGAACCGAGGCCGGCTCGTGCGCCCAGAGTACTTGCAGAATCTCCAGCTCGGATTCCGTGGGTTCGTACGTGTTCGAATCTTTCATGACCTGGTGGTTGTGGGTGAATGATCATTCGGGAACAAATATATACGACAGATGTCGTAGTTGCAAATCTATCTACGTCGATTGTCGTATTTTAACATTCTATGGTGGATGAGGGGAATGATGGAATAGATTGGCCGTCTATAGTTCAACAACCCAAGATTTGTGAGTCCTGCCTGGAGGGCTGTAAACCAACTAAAATATAGATGTAGAACTTGCTTGTGTAAGGTGAACCTCAGGCCGCCCCATTTTTCCACTAAAACGAGATACCTTGGGAACGATTGACGGTGAAGTCGCATTTAAAATTTAAAACATGCCCCTCATCGCCCAAACCCTCATCCAGCAATGCCGTGCAACGCAATCCCCTTTCCTCGACCTCGGCAACCTGGGCCTCACCGAGCTCCCCCCGGAGTTGTTCGAGCTCACCCACCTGCAATACCTCAACCTGGCGCCGGGGTACCCCAATGATCGAGGGGAATGGGTCGACAGCCAGGGAATCGATTTCTTCGACCTCGTCAACGGTAACCGGAAGGCGGAACTCAACCAGATCACCAACCTCCCGGAAGCATTCGCCCGGCTGACGCAATTGCGGGGTCTCTACCTCGCATTCAATCCGCTGCGGGAAATCTCCGTCCTAAGCCGGCTACCGGCCCTGACCGACCTGGACCTCAGCCATACCCTGGTGACCGACTGCACGCCCCTGGCCCGGCTGCACCAACTCCAACTGCTCGACCTGAGCAGCAATCACCTGCAGGACATCTCATTTCTCCGGGGGCTCCACCAACTGACCGATCTCAACCTGGAACACAACCGCATCGAGAACCTTCACCCCTTATCCGGTTTGCAGGATTTGCAATACCTGGATCTCAAACACAACCATTGCCCGGATGTCCGGCCCCTGGCGGGCCTTAGGCAACTGCGGGAGCTCAACTTGCTGGGTAACCAAGTTCAGAATGCCGCCCCGCTGGCGGGCCTAACGCAGCTGGAGAACCTGCGACTGGGCGTCAACCAGATCCAGGACATCCAATTCCTCCGCGATCTGCTCCGGCTCCGGCAACTGGATCTGTCGCGTAACCAGCTCACCGGCGGAGCCGCCATCGGCGGGTTACCGGAATTGCAGCTCCTCAAGCTGAACCACAACCAAATCAAAGATGCCGGCTTCCTGGAGGGGTTATCCCAATTAACCCACCTCCTGATCGGGAACAATCAGCTGACGGATGGACGGCCGTTTGGCCGCTTAAAAAAGCTGGAACTATTAGACGTTTCCAACAACCAAATCGAAGACCTCTCCTTTATTTCCCCACTGGAGCAACTCAGCCAGCTCTACCTGCAGGGCAACCCCATTCGCGATTACCAGCCCCTCGTCCGGCTACCGGGATTGACCGCTCTATCCGCCGGGCGCCTCTCCCCGGCCGACGGCGCCGCCCTGGCCAAGCTAACCCAACTGACCGACCTGGCATTGAGCAACACCCAGCTCGAAGATTGCACCTTCCTCTCCGGGCTAACCCGCCTCCTCAGCCTCGATCTCAGCTACAACGCCCTGATCGATATCCACCCCCTGGCAGGGCTCTCCAATCTGGAGTATCTGAATATCGGCAGCAACCAAATCCAGGATATTACGCCGCTCCGCGCCCTCACCCACCTGCATACGTTGGAGCTACGCCAAAACCGGATCGAAAATATCAAGTCCTTGGAGAACCTCACCCTCCTGATCGATCTGGATCTGGACCACAACCAGGTCCGGGACCTCACCCCCCTGTCATCCCTGGTCCATCTGCAACAGTTGGGCCTGGGGAGCAATCAAATAGCAGATATCACCCCTTTAGCCAGCTTGCCGGGTTTATATAATCTATACCTCAACGATAACCAGATCCGGGATGCCTCCCTCCTGGCCGCCAACCAAACGCGAAACACCCTATACCTGGGATACAACCAAATCGAGGATATCTCCTTTCTCTCCCACCTCCAAAATCTGGATGAACTGGATC
>CAYWHT010000284.1:0-6034 GCA_964458135.1 uncultured Saprospiraceae bacterium
TATTCTTTGGCCTGCAAATGACCATCTATGGAACCTCCCTGCACCCTATTTTTGATTCAAGAGTAGGGCGCCATACCCCGTTCCTGAATGGGCGCCTTGTTCAGCACAAAATTTGACGGCGTTCGCCTCAAAAGCAAAATCCAAACAAGCTACTAGTTCTTAAGTATTTGAAGTCCAAACTTAAAATCATTACTTTCACCTAATGTTTCATCAAAATACCCCGATCCAAAATTTTGAAAACTAGTAACCTCCTATACCACCTCCCGAAATCGCGAATCTACCGTTCTAAAGGCCTGTTAGGTACTTTTTTGTTAATTCTGCTCTTGGGCGGCAGCTTTCACCTCCAAGCCCAAAGCAACGAATCCCAAACCGTCAGCGTCACCGTCACCAACGGGGAGCAGATCCGCTGCATTACCAAAAATATGGTGGAAGTGGAGCTGACGCCCAATCCCGAGAAGGAACTCGTCAGTATGGAGTTGTTTTGGACGGAAGATCAAGAAGATCCCATCATTGTGGAGCCGGGTGATGCCTTCACACTCTCCCGTACTTACGACCTTTCGGAATTTGAAGATGAATGCCGCTACGATTGCCTGGGCAGCAACGGCTTCTGCCGCCGCATCCAAGTATTCGCTAATTACGAAGGCTCCGCCCAGGAAAACAACAGCCTCCTGCTCACCTTTAAAGTGCCGCCAAAACCCAGCTTTCAGTTCGATCCGGTACGGCCCTGCATCAATACCGAGGCCTCCATCGAAAACACGACCTGCCCCTCCAATGATGAAGACGTTACTTATACGTGGGACTTCGGCAACGGCGCCACTAGCAATGAAGCCGAGCCCAATGTCACCTTCGATGCGCCGGGTGATTACACCGTCCGCCTAACCGCAAATAGCAGCGTCTGTGGCTCGGCCCCCACCTCCCGAACCGTCACCGTCATCAGCCCCGCCCAACCCAGCGCCCGGCCCGACCAGAATATCGAAACCATGGAGGCCGACACCTTTGTGATCTGTGGGCAAGGCAATTTCTCTACCCGCCTCATCGGCAGCGATTCGGAGGGCGCCACCCGTTTCGAATGGTCTTCCGAACAACTCGGGGTCAATATCCTGGATGAATTCAACGACACCACGGTCGTCACCTTCGACGAGCCGGGGACTTATAGCGTCACCCTGGAAGTCGACAACGGTTGCGATGATCCCAATCAGCAAACCTTGTACTTCAAGGCGGTGGAAGCCCGCACACTCGCCCTCAACGCACAACCGGACGCTTGCGCCACCCTCAGTTATACCCCCGACCCGCTCGTCGAGGGGGCAACCTACCGCATCAACGGCGATTTGGTGAGCAGCTTTCCGGTTGACCTGCCGCCCACCGCCGACCCCTACGTCGTCACCGCCGATTTGTCCAACGCCTGCGGCGACCTCTCCCGCCGGGATTCTTTTCGCGTCGCCACCCCCGAGCCGGTGGCCATCCAAACTCCCGCCGCCGATACGAGCCTCTGCTTCAACAGCGCGCCGCTTTCCCTGGCCGCTTCGCGCCCCGGTGGGCGGTGGACGGTCGACGGGCAGGATATCGGCAACGCTTTTGACCCTACGCAATTTGAAGTGGGCACCTTCCAGCTCGATTATACGGTAGGGGAGGGCGACTGCGCGGTTTCGGCGCAAGCCACCATCGAAATCCTCGCGGGGCCGCAATTGGAAATCGGCGCCGATACGGCGGTCTGCATCGACGGCGGACCGGCCACTTTGCCCGCCGACCCCACCGGTGGAGCATGGACGGGAACGGGCATTACGGATTCCCTGGCGGGAACTTTTGACCCCCAAACCGCCGGCGTGGGGACGAGCCAACTGACCTACACCTTCGAAAGCCCCGCCGACGGCTGCACGGCCAGTGCGGTCAAAGTGGTGGAAGTCGTCGACCTGCCGCAAATCGACCTGCCGGACACCCTGGCGGTTTGCGACGCGGCGGCGCCGATTGATTTGAATGCCTTGTCGAATCCAACCATTAGCCCCGCCGGGGGAACCCTGGCCTGGCAGGGGCCGGGCATTGCCGATGCGAACGCCGGCCTGCTCGATACCGAGGCCGCGGGCGGCGAGGGCCTCATCGACCTTCGCGTCGAATACCGCGTGCCGCCCGGCTGCCGCCAAAGCGACAGCCTGACGGTGCGCATCGATCCCTTGGTGATGGCTACGGCGCCCGGGGATACGACGGTTTGCAGCAATCAGGGGGCGGTCGACCTGGGCGGGCGCCCCACGGGAGGCGTCTGGCTCGACGAAGACGGCCAAACGCTACCCAACCCAATCGATCCGGCTGACCTGGGCGCGGGAACCTACGCGCTCACCTACCTCCTCAATCCCGGCACCACCTGCGAAAGCCAGGCTGCGACCACGCTCACCATCGCTCCCAGCGACGGCCTTTCGGCGGGGGATGACCGCTACGTTTGCGCCACGGAAAACACCATCGAACTGCCCGTGCGCGCCGGCAATTGGTCGGGGCCCGCCCTCAGCGGGACCAATAGGGTGACGGTGGCCGATCTGGATACCGGCCGGCATACCTATACCCTCACCGATCCCACCCTACCGCCGGCCTGCAATACCGACGCCCTCACCCTCTTCGTACAACCCCCGCCCGGGATCGATTTTGCGCCCGATGCGAGCAACTGCGTGGGCGCAGCGGTAAGCATGAACAACGAAACTTTAGCCGATCGCTTTCGCTGGGATTTCGGCGACGGCGCGACCGGCACCGCAGCCAACCCCATGCATACTTACGACCGGACCGGCGCCTATACCATCACCCTGGAAGTGGAAACGCTCAGCCCGCTCAACGGGGCGCCGGTTTGCCGGACCGAGGCTACGCGGGAAGTACAAGTCTTCGAACCGCCGGAATTCGTCGGCTTCACCGCCGACGCCACGGAGGGCTGCTCGCCCCTGACGGTCAATTTCAACAACCAAAGCCGCGGGCAGCGCCTGGATTATACCTGGGATTTCGGCAACGGCGACAGCTCGACGGTGGTTTCGCCGCAAGGCGTCAACTTTACGGCCGAGGGGCGGGATACGGCTTACCGGGTGCGCCTGTCGGTAGCGAACGGTTGCGGCGCGTCTTTCGACACCCTCACGGTCAGGGCCCTGGCCCCGCCGGCGGCGGAATTCGCCACCGAAGTGACCAGCGAATACTGCTCCGGCGAGACGGTCAACATCGGGCACCGCAGCTTCGCCGACAGCCTGTTTTGGGACTTTGGCAACGGGCAAACCTATACCGGCTTCGAACCGCCGGCGCAGCAATATTTCACTTCCCTCGATAACGACACCGTACGCCTGCGTCTGGAGGCTGTCAACCGCTGCGGCCGCGATACCGCCAGCCAGGGGCTGGTCATCGTGCCCACCGACGCGCGCGCCGCCATCAGCGTGCTGGATAACCGGCCCTGCGTGGGCGATACGGTCTTCCTGCGCAGCCTCTCGCGCCCCCGCGAAGCGCCCGTGGAATGGACTTTCCCCGACGGCGCCACCGCCAGCGGCCTGGAGACCTTCTACGTATTCCGCGAAAGCGGCCCGCAAACCATTACCAGCAAGGTGTTTTCCTGCGGGCTGGACTCCGCCGATCTTACCCTGGAAGTGCAGCCGGCCCCGCAACTGGAGCTGAGCGCTCCGCCCCAGACCTGCCCCGCTACCCCCATCGAAATCCGAATGACGACCGATCAGGTGGAGAAGCAGCTTTTCCTCGGCGACAGTCTGATCAGCACGAGTGACCGCACCAACCTGGAGCTGGACACAACCGGCGCCTTCCGCCTCACCGCCCGCGTCCTTTCGCCGGAAGGCTGCACGGTGGAAGCGGAACGCAGGGTGGAAGTGATCGAGGGGCCGGCGGCGACATTCAGCATGCTGGATTCCGTTTGCGCCGGCGCGCCCCTTCGGCTGCAGAGCACTTCCGTAGACGCCGGCAGCTGCCTGTGGCGCACCAGCGACGGGCTGACGTACGACGATTGCACGGCCCGCCACGCCTTCCGCGCACAGGGCGATCAATCGGTCCGCCTCATCTTGACCAACGGCATTGGCTGCCGCGATTCTACCGAAAAGGCCGTCTTCGTGCGGCCCACGCCCCGGGCGGACTTTACGTTCGAGATCCTGGAGCCCTGCACGCCGGCCAGGGTGGCCTTTAGGAGCAGATCGGAGCGCGCCAACGCCCTAAACTGGCAATTGCCCGGCGGGCGAACGGAGGTGCGCACCGCTTTTACCGCCTCTTTTCCCGATGCCGGCGCCCTGCCGGTAAGGCTGATCGCCTCCAACGACGGCATCTGTTTCGACACTTTGCAGCGGGAAGTGACCATTTTGGGGAGCCCGCAATTGGAACTGACCAAGATCGCTTCCTGTACGCGGGCCGAAGGCTACGAATTGCAAATCAATACCGAGCCCCCCGCCCAGGTGATGGTGGACGGTCCCGGTTATTCCGGCGACGGCAGCCGCCATGCCGGCCTGCAAGCCGGCGATTACTTCCTCTTTGCCGAAACTGACAACGGCTGCGTCGCCGATTCGGTGACCAGCATCCCGGCGGTAGACGAGCTGCTAGTGAGTATTCCGGAAGATACCCTGCGCATCGACCTGGGCGAGACTGTTCCCCTGCAATCGACCATCAACCAGGCCGATGCAGCCATCAACTGGTCGCCGGCCGATTTCCTGGATGATCCCGCTTCCGCGAATCCCGTGGCCATGCCGGATTTCTCCACCGATTTTGTGCTGACGGTACGCGACAGCGCCGGCTGCGTAAAACGCGATACGGTGGTTGTGGTGGTGCGCATCGACCGCGAGCGCGGCATTTACGTGCCCAACGCCTTTACGCCCGATCAGAGCGGGCATAACGATGTCTTCCGCTTGCGTTCCACCAATCCGGGCGTCCGGGAGATCCGCAGCTTTCAGGTTTTTGACCAGACGGGGGCGCTGGTCTTTGACCGCAAGGGCTGTCAGCCCAACGAGCCCGGCTGCGCCTGGGATGGTCGCTTCCAGGGTGACAACGTTCGTCCCGGGGTCTACGTGTACCGCATCGAAATTGAATTTACCGACGAGGAGATCGTCGTTTTAAAAGGTGATGTCACCCTTATTCGCTAAGCCCAAGCCTTATGAAGTTAAAAATTGCCATTTTCAGTCTACTATTGCTGCTTTGCGGTTTGCTCACCCGGGCCCAGGACGAGAACTTCTCGAACTACCGCTTTGCCGCTCTTGTCCAGAACCCGGCCGAGTCGGGGCGTATTGAGACCGATATGCAGTTATCGCTGCTTTACCGCACCCAGTGGAATACGGTATTCGAGGGCGGTTTCCGTTCGGGCTACGCCGGATTTGAATGGCAGCTATTTTGTCCGAGCGGTAATTTTTTCGCGATGGGCGTCGCGAGCGCTTACGAGCGGGCTGGCGATTCCAATTTCGAACGCGTCAACGGCAGCGTGGCCTTTGCCTACCACCACCAGGTCAGCTCCCGGATATTCCTTGCCGCGGGCGGGGAGCTCGGCCTGTTGTCCTACCGCCTGGACGCCGGCGATTTGCGTTTCGACGAGCAATTCGACGGCATCGGCTTTGATCCCTCGCTGCCCAACTTTGAAAGCTTTGCCGGCGCTTCTACCATCGAGGCCGACGCCGCCATCGGGGCTCTGTTGTACGAGCAGGAGGGCGACTGGTCGGTCGGCTTTTCCATCGATCACCTCAACGCGCCGACGGTATCTCTTTTGGAAGAGGAAACGTTCAACGTGGCCCTGGGCAGCACGATTTACGGAAACGTTCGCATCCCCTTGCCCGGTAATTCCTTGAACGCACATCTGATGTACAAAAATTTTGGCCTGGTCAATAACAAGCAGGGTTTCCTGCTGGGAGGGCTGAACTACCTCTGGTCGATATCTTCCCCGCGGAATGCGCGCTTTCCCCATTATTTCGACTTCGATGTTTCGGTTCGCCTTGCGGGCAGCGAAACGACTTCCGTAATCAGCGACGCCTTCATCCTGACGGGGCGCTACGCTTTCGAAGGTTGGCAGGTCGGTTTTTCCTACGACGTCAATATCTCC
>CAYWHT010000285.1:0-6029 GCA_964458135.1 uncultured Saprospiraceae bacterium
ACGACTTTGGCTTCGGGGGCGTACTTGAGGGCGCGGCGCACGGTTTGCCGGCATTTGCGATCGGCAAAGTCGGTCACCGAGCAAGTATTGATGACGTAGATATCGGCGCCCTCTTTGAAGCCGACTTCCGCGTAGCCAGCCCGTTCGAACAGGCGCCCGATGGAAGAGGTTTCCGAGTAATTGAGCTTGCAGCCCAGGGTGTAAAATGCAACCGTACGGGGTGTGGCCATGGTCTTCTCCTAATCTATTCAATTTCAAATCGGAACGTAAAGATAAGACTTTTGGTTGCCCGTTTTCCCGCCTAATGGTCAAATACTTGTTCAAAAATAATGCGCCGTACGAAAGATCAGTTGAATCGCAATCTGCCGAAAGACCTCATCATCATGACAACCTAAGTCCTCCGGGTCAGTCCTTAATCTGCTTCCGCGAAAAGAGCCAGAATCCGACGGTAAAAAAGAACAAGGCGTAACCCCCATTGATCCACATCTCCCGCTTGCCCACCATATCCGCTTTGCCCTGGCTGATGTATTCAATAAAGAGTTTGGTGCTGTGGGTGTAGGGGATAAGGTAATCGTATTCCCAGTTGTTGGCTACGGCGAGCCCGCACATAAACAAAAAACAGGCCGCCCCGATGGAGATGATAAAATTCTGGAAGTAAATACTCAGTACGTAATGGATGGCGAGGATGGCCAGCAATACCCCGCTCAGGTTGAGCATATTGCGCCAATGCCAGGAATCTGGACTGTGGAGCACAAAACCGGTGGCCTCCGGATAGATCCATTGCAAAAGGTAGCCCATGGCGTAGGGCAGCGCGGTGGCCAGCAGCAGGGAGGCCGCCAGCCAGCCCAGGAGCAGCAAGAGTTTGCTGACGAAAAAATAGAGCTTCGGTGCGGGCATGGCAAACAATTGCTTAAACCCATTCGCCTTGTGCTCCACATTGCTGATCAGGTAGGCGGCCAGCGCCGTAAATAAAGGGTACAGCAGAAAATAGAAATTGAAGTGGTAGCGCCCCAGGGAAAACCACATGTTTTTTTCTCCGCTCACCCATTTTTCGTTATTCACCACTAAAAAAATCAGGATGAGCAGAGAGGCGCCCAGTGGTCCGAGCAGGCTGAGGGTCAGGCCCCAGGTGCCTTTGGTTTTGAGTGCCTCCCCACGGAGGACTTGGATGAAGGATGGTTGCATGCTTGGGTGTTTTAGAGGTTTGAGTTTAGTGAATGGTGCCTGCCTGCCCTCCAACAAAATTCAATCGTCCAACAAATTAGCCCGTCGCACAAAGTATTACCGATCAAATCGCAGCTGCCGCTTCCGGCGCCCGCGTCAACTTCATAAAATAATCCTCCAGCGTACCGGTGGCCGGTTGGGCGCTTAGGATTTCGATGCCGCTGCCGAAGAGCGCGCTGAGGAGGTGGTGAAATTCGGGTCCCTCTTTGGCGGCGACCTTTAGACCGGAATCATCGTGATCGATGATTTCCCAGCCTCCGGTTTGGAGTACGCTGGCGGCCCTTTCGTTTTGATTGGTTTGCAACAGCACCGAGGGCTGCAGGGTGCTCCGCATTTCTGCGATGGTGCCCTGGAAGCGGATAGCGCCCTGGTGGATGATGCCCACGTGGGAGGCGGTTTTCTCCACTTCGGAAAGGATGTGGCTGGAGATGAGCAGGGTTTTACCTTCCTGCTGCAGGCGATGGAACAGGCTGCGCATCTCGTGGATGCCGGCGGGGTCGAGCCCGTTGACCGGCTCGTCGAGAATGAGCAGGTCAGGATCGTGGAACAGAGCCATGCCGATACCCAGGCGTTGCTTCATGCCCATGGAGAAGCGCTTGACTTTCTTGCGGGCGGCTTTCGCCAAATCGATCAGCTCCAGGATTTCGTCAATCCGTTGTTCGCCGCGGCGGAAGAGCTGGTTCATCCAACGCAGATTTTCGCGGGCGGTCAGTTCGCCGTACAGGGCCGGCGCTTCGATCAGAGCGCCGACGCGGGCGAGTATGCGGCGCCGGTGGTGGCGCATATCCTGGCCAAAAAGCTGAATGTGTCCGGAAGTGGGCCGCAGCAAGCCGAGCAACAGCTTGATGGTAGTGGACTTGCCCGCGCCGTTGGGGCCCAGGAAACCGTAGATCGTTCCCGCGGGTACTTCAAGCTTAACTTCCTCCACGGCGAGTTGACGGCCGTAGCGGTAATTCAGGTGTTGGGTTTGAATGATGGGTGGTGACATATATTTTGGGTTTGGATGCGCGGCTGGCCCGCTTGGATGCCTCGGGCTGGGGCTCTCGCTTCTCCAAAACCGGCTTTCCCGGATAGGAGCATGCACTTCCTGCAAAGACTGATCACATCAAATCTTCCGAGCCGGGCCAGTGGCCCTCATCGTTTTTTTTAAATTACCAGTTGTCTCCCTGCAGCCAATCACCGATGCCGCCGAGGACGCTGCCTTCTCCTTTGCTCTTTCCGCCATACTGCGGAGCCGATTGAAGTACGCGATCCGCCAGGCGGCTAAAGGGCAGGGATTGGATCCAGACTTTGCCGGGGCCCTCCAGGCGAGCGTAGTAGAGGCCTTCGCCACCGAAAAACATATTCCGCACCCCGCGGATCATCTCGATATCGTAGTCGACATGGCGGGTAAAGCCGACCAGGCAGCCGGTATCTACGCGCAACACTTCGCCGATTTCCAGCTCCTTTTGCACTACCGTGCCGCCGGCGTGCAGGAAGGCCAGCCCGTCGCCCTCCAGCTTCTGCATGATGAAGCCTTCTCCGCCGAAAAAGCCGCGGCCCAGCTTTTTGGAGAACTCAATACCGACCTGCACCCCCTGCGCCGCGCACAGAAAGGCATCCTTTTGGCAGACGATTTTGCCCTCCATCTCCTCCAAATCCATGGGGATGATCTTACCGGGATAGGGGGAGGCAAAGGATACTTTACGCTTGCCCACGCCGCCGTGGGTGAAGGCGGTGAGGAATAAACTTTCCCCGGTAAGTAGCCGCTTGCCGGCAGTCATCACCTTGCCCCAGATACCACCGGTTTTTTCGCGCGCGCTGCCGTCGCCAAAGATGGTTTTCATCTCGATCTCGGTGTCCATCATCATAAAACTGCCGGCTTCGGAAATGACCGTCTCCATGGGGTCGAGCTCGATCTCCACGTATTGCATCTCCTCGCCGTAAATCTGGTAGTCTATTTCGTGGGCGTTCATTACGATTGGTTTAAAACAAATCAACGAATTAACAAATCGACGCTTTTTAAAATATCCTCTTCCCAACAATCCCGGCAAAATAATCTACCCACTCTTGCCAATCCTCTACCAACGATCATTTTAGGAAAATTATCCGATCTTTTAATATCTTCATTCGCGACCAACTCGAGCTACTTATGCGTCTACTTACTTTCACCCTTGTATTGGGTCTGGCCCTGCTCACCGCCTGCCAACCCCGGACCACCGACTCCCTGGAAGCCCTGCGATCCGATATCCAGGAAGAATTGGGCCGCTCAGAAGGCAACTTCGCCGTCGCTTTTCGCGATGTGCAGGACACGACCCGCACCCTGCTGATCAACGAACACGAAGAATTCCACGCGGCCAGCACCATGAAGACGCCGGTGATGATCGAGGTGTTCAAGCAAGCCGCCGCCGGGAAATTTGACCTGCAGGATTCCATCCGCATCAAAAACGAATTCACCAGCATCTACGACGGCACTACCTTTACCATGGATATCGGCGAGGATTCGGAAGAAAAGCTCTACGGCCGCATCGGTGAAAAGGAGACGATCTATAACCTGGTGGTCGACATGATCACCTTCAGCAGCAATTTGGCCACCAACATCATTATCGACCTGGTGGGCGCCGGGAACGTCACGCAAAGCATGCGTGATCTGGGCGCTCCCGATATCCAGGTGCTCCGCGGCGTGGAAGACCTCAAAGCCTACCGCGCCGGCATGAGCAACACCACCACCGCCTTTGACCTGCTGGTCATCATGGAGCAGATTGCCCGCGGCAAGGCCGTCAGCCCCAAAGCCAGCCAGGCGATGATCGACATCCTCGACGACCAGCATTTCAACGACCTCATCCCCGCCCAGCTGCCCGAGGCCGTGCGCGTGGCCCACAAAACCGGCTGGATCACCCAGGTGCGCCACGATTCCGGCATCGTCATCCTGCCCGACGGGCGCAAGTACGTGCTGGTGCTCCTATCCAAAGAATGGCATGCCGACGCGCTGGCTACCGAGATTATGGCGAACGTATCGCGGATGGTTTATGAGTATTTTATTAGCGGATCAGGAGGCCGATTTTGAGCACACCAACGTAAGCTGGAGGCATGGTCGGGCAAGCTTGCAGGGCGCTGATGTGATCAAAACGATCGTTTTTTACTTAGTTATGGCAGCCCTTCAGGCTGCCTAAAAAGAGGTGTGTAACTCCTAGCTGCCGGAGGGCAGGCAGGCACTATTCACTAACCAATATTCACTACTCCACCTTGCAAACCGTCACCGTTCAAAAAGGAAAAAACAACTTTCGCCCCGAAGATAGCGGCCTTCCCTTCTGCGTACGCCCCGTGGAGCGGCTGTCCATTGTTTATCGCTTTCATCCGTCCTGTCTTTACGACATGCGGCCGGATCGCGACTGGAAAGACTGGAATAAGCTGGCCGGCCTCAGCTTCCACGCCTTTCCCAAAAATAAGGACAACCTGATCATTGCCTGGCGCAGCCGCCCCGAACGCGAGCAGATCGAGCTGGCTTTTTTCGCCAACAACGACGGCGCCTTTACCGTGGGTGAGGGCCGGCTGTTCATCGATCCCTTACGCACGGGGCAGGCGGTCATCAATCGGCAAAGCGGCCGCGATTGGACCATAATGATCGGTGAGGAAATTGCGGAAAGCTACCGCACCCGCAAGGAATTCAAGGGGTACGGTTCGCGCATCACCCCTTGGTTCGGCGGGGCGAATAATTCGCCGGGGCCTTACGGCGGGGCGGCGCCGCAGGAGATGAGTTTGGCGTATACGATGATTGTGAGGAAGTAGTAGAGGGTAGCCGCCAAGGATTTCCTGTAGTACGAAGCCCTTACCAACTACCCTTTACCAACTTACTAGTACACTGTGTAATAAGTTCTTTGATGTTTTGGGATGGTTATTTTGGCGAAAAGCAAGGCGCGAAGAAGGAACATAGCGTTCGACTGAGCTCACGCCGAAGTCCGGAACTACGAGACTGATGAGCTGGCGCGGCCTTTCGCCAAAAGACGCTGCCAAAGCGCAAAGCTACTTGTTACACAGTGTACTAGTCATTCCGCTCCGCCTCCATTCCCTCCGGAGCTTCCAGCAAGCTAAAGAACTGATCCAGCTTCGGGGTGATGATGATCTCGGTGCGGCGGTTGGCCTGGCGGCCTTCGGCGGTTTCGTTGGTGGCTTTGGGGATAAATTCGGAGCGGCCGGCGGCGGTCAGGCGGCTCGGGTCGACTTCGTAGCGCCACTGCAGGACGCGGATGACGGCCGTGGCGCGCTTCACGCTGAGGTCCCAGTTATCCTTCATGCACTCGGTCTTGATGGGCACGTCGTCGGTATGGCCTTGAATCATGACCTCGATGTCGTCATGATCTTTGATGACCTTGGCGACTTTACCGAGCACCTCCACGGCGCGGGGGTTGATATCGTCCTTACCCGATGCGAAGAGCAGCTTATCGGAGATGGAGACGTAGACGACGCCCTTCTTGACCTTGATCTGAATGTCTTCGTCGTTGATGTCCGACAGGGAGCGCTTCAGGTTCATCACCAGGGCGAGGTTGACGGAGTCTTTGCGCTGCATCTCCTCGGTGAGGTCTTTGATGTATTTATCCTGCTCCTGCAGGGATTCGAGGGTTTTGCGCAGGTTTTCGGCCTCCGTCTTGCTCAGTACGGAAAGGTCGGATAGGCGCTCCAGCAGGTTGGTGTTATTTTCCTTTTGGAACTGCAGCTCGCGTTCCAGCAGGCTGATCTTGTTTTCCAGGTTCTGGATTTCCTGGTCTCTGGCGTCCAGTTGGGAGCGCAGGTTGGCCCGTTGCTGGTTACAGCGGTCGAGTTGCGAT